>CAZVLI010000040.1:5796-12142 GCA_964627965.1 uncultured Rhodospirillales bacterium | reverse complement strand
CATGTGCCGTCGGCGGTGTGAAATGCCGCGTGCGGCAAGCCGGCGCTACTCGGCCAACATCCCGCGCAGCTTGTATTTCAGCACCTTGCCGCCGACCGTTTCCGGGAACGAATCCATCAGCACCAAGCGTTTCGGCGTCTCGAACCCGGCCAGCCGCTCGCGGGCATAGGCCAGCACGTCGGCCTCGTCCAGCTTTGCGCCATTGGCGGGAATCACGCAGGCGGTGACCATCTCGCCCCAGCGGTCGTCCGGCGTGCCGACCACCGCGGACCGCTCGATCGCCGGATGCTGGTTCAGCACCGCCTCGACACGGATGCTGGAGACGTTCTCGCCGCCGGACTTCACGATGTCCTTGTAGCGGTCGACCATCACGCGCAGACCCTGCTCGTCGGTCATCACCGCATCGCCGGAGTGGAACCAGCCGCCCTTCAGCGCCTCCTCGGTCGCCGCCGGGTCGCGGTAGTAGCCGGAGAAGATCGCCGGCGAGCGATACACCGCTTCGCCCTGCACGCCCGGCTGGTTGCGCACGTCGTTGCCGTTCTCGTCCCACACCGTCGAGGCCAGGATCGGCACCGGATAGCCGATGTAGTTCTGCTGCGGCGAATGCTGCAGGTAGGTCTCCTTGAACTGGTCGATGTAGAAGCGATGGCAGGGCACCGACTCGGTCTGGCCCATCAACGCGAACGGCGTGAAGCGCGGCGAGCACAGCCGGCGCAGCGCGGCCAGCGAGCCCGGCGCCATCGGCGCCCAGCCGAAGAACATCGTCGTCACCGACGACAGGTCGTAGCTCTGTGGCGTTTCCTCGACTGCGCGCAGCATGGCCTCGACGAATTGCGGCGAACCGCCCCAGTAGCAGGTGACGCGCTCCTTGGTCAGCGCCTGGGCCTGCATATGCCCGTCCGGCTTGCGGCCCAGAATGACGGTGCCACCGGTCAGCAGCGTGGCGAACATCATCAGGTGGTCGGCGATGTGGAAGGTCATCGGCGTGAACGTCGCGACCCGCAGGTCGACGTCGAAGTCGAGACCGCGGTTCATCGCCTGCACCTGGTTGAAGCCGGCGAAATAGCTGTAGGTGTGCGAGATCATCGCCGCCTTGGGCTTCGCCGTGGTGCCGGAGGTAAACAGCACTTCCCAGATGTCGTCGCCGTGGATGGTGACGTCCGGCTCGGTGGCCGGCTGGTCGGCGATGAAGTCGTCGAAGGACGGCACGTCGGCGCCATCCTCGCCGCCGATCACCATGACCCGTTCCACGCCGGCCTCGCGCACCGCCGGCCCGAGCGATTCCCAGAGCCAGGCGTCGACCACGATGCCGCTGGTCTCCAGGCGCTGCAGCGCGTCGGTGATCAGGTCCGGTGCCATCATCACGTTGATCGGTGTGGCCACGAGCCCGGCCTTGGCGATGCCGATCTTGGTCAGCCAGCCCTCGACCGAGTTCTCGCACAGCATCGCCACCCGCGCCGCGCGCGGCAGGCCCAGCGCCAGCAGGCCGTTGGCGACGCGGTTCACCAGGTCGTTGGCCTGGCGGTAGCTGACGCGCGCATGCGCCGGGTTCACCGTCGCGTCAGGCGTGGCGACGATGCATTCCTTGTCCGGCGTGCTCCATGTGACACGCTCGATGATGTCGCCCACCGCGACCCGGTTCCAGCGCTGGTCGTTGCGCCGGTTGGTGAAACTCTCGACGTCGATGCTCATTCACGTTCCCTTGGTCCAGGCATTTCTTGTGCGCGTTTGCGCCAGTTTAGCAGCTTGGTCGGGCCCCGGACGCTCGGCGCGAAATCCCTTATGTCGAAATTCCTCGAAATACCGTTGCAATGACTGTGGGGCGGTGCTACATCGCTCTCATGGATATCGAAAAGACCGCCGCACGACTGGAAGCCCTGGGCAACCCGACCCGCCTGCAGATCTATCGCACGCTGGTCCGCGCGGGCCGTGACGGCCTGCCGGTCGGCGAGGTACAGCGGCGCACCGGCGTGGTGCGTTCGACCCTGTCGCACCACCTGCACAAGTTGATTGGCGTCGGCCTGGTCTACCAGGAGCGCCAGGGTACCACCCTGACCTGCCTCGCCGATTTCTCGGCGATGGACGAGACCATGAGTTTCCTGGCCCGCGAGTGCTGCGCCGATGCCGGCGCCTGCGACGCGGCGGCCACGGACGCCGCCTGAGCGCGGCGCGAGGAGAACCGACATGACCGCATTGGCCCTCACCACCCGTCAGGCGATCCGTCGCCTCGATCCGGTGCTGCTGTTCCTGATCGCGGCGCTGCTGCTGCTGGCGCTGGTCGACCGGGATCAGGCCTTGAGCAGCGTCATCTTCACCGCCGATGCCTTCATCGGCGTCGCGCCGTTCCTGCTGCTGTCGATCGCCATTGCCGCCTATGCCAAGGCCAGTGGCGCCGATGCGCTGATCGCGCGCGCCTTCGTTGGCCGCGAGCTGGCGATGGTGGTGACGGCGGCGCTGGTCGGCGCGCTGTCGCCCTTCTGCTCCTGCGGCGTGATCCCGCTGATTGCGGCGCTGCTGGCGATGGGCGTGCCGGTGGCGCCGGTGATGGCCTTCTGGCTGGCCTCGCCGCTGATGGACCCATCGATGTTCGTGCTGACCGTCGGCACGCTGGGCACCGAGTTCGCCGTCTTCAAGACCGTCGCGGCGGTCACCGTCGGCATGCTCGGTGGTTTCGGCACCTATGCGCTGATGCGGGCCGGCTTCATCACCGAACCGCTGCGCGAGGGCGTCGGCAATGGCGGCTGCGGCGCGTCGAACGTGCGCGATCCGAAGCCGGTCGCGTGGCGCTTCTGGGGCGAGGCGGACCGTCGCGCCAAGTTCGGCAAGAACGGCCTCGACAACCTGATCTTCCTGGGCAAGTGGCTCGGTTTCGCCTTCTTCCTGGAAAGCCTGATGCTGGCCTACGTCCCGGCCGACTGGATCGCCCAGGCGATCGGCGGCGAGGGCTTCCTGACCGTGCTCGGCGCGGCGGTGGTCGGTGTCCCGGCTTACCTGAACGGCTACGCCGCGCTGCCGCTGGTTGCCGGCCTGATCGACCAGGGCATGGCGCCCGGTGCCGGCATGGCCTTCGTCCTGGCCGGCGGCGTGAGCTCGATCCCGGCGGCGATCGCGGTGTGGGCGCTGGCCCGTCTGCCGGTCTTCGCCGCTTACCTGGGCTTCGCCTTCGTCGGCGCGTTGACCCTGGGCCTGCTCTACGGCGTGGTCGTCTGACCGCGCCCTAGAGCACCGCCGCCAGCTTCTCCAACCCCTGCGCCCAGGCCGGTTCGGCCAGCCCGGCGAAGCCCGCCGACAGGTTCTCGTGCGTGAGCGTGAGGGCGGTTCCGGTCGCGGTGGCGATGAACTCGACGATCACCCGTGCCGGGTCGGGCTGCTGCTGCTCTTCCGGCATGTCGGCGGTGCAGTGGTCGGTGATCTCGAACACCAGCCGGCGCGGCGGGTCGACCTCGACGTAGACGCCGCTGGTGTGGCTGGCGGTCCCGGTCGGTGCCGTCATCTCGAAGTGGAACCGCCCGCCCGGCCGCGCCTCCAGCGTATGCACCCGGGTGGTAAATCCGGCTGGTCCCCACCAGGCGTCGACCATCTCCGGCGTGGTCCAGGCGGCGAAGACGCGCGCCGGCGGCGCCTGGTAGTGGCGGCGCACGGTGATCGTGCGGGTGGCGGTGACGGCGGCGTCGCTCATTGCCGGCTCCTGTCGCTCACGACCTTGTCCAGCCGGTCCAGCCGCTCCGACCAGAACCTGCGATAGGTCTCCATCCACTCATCGACTTCGGCCAGCGACTCGGTGGCCAGCGCGCACAGGCGCCGCTGACCGTCGCGCCGCCGGGTGATCAGGTGCGCGCGTTCGAGCACCTGCAGGTGCCGCGACACGGTGGACTGCGTCAGGTCGAACTGGTCGACCAGTTCGTTCACCGACCGCTCACGGTCCACCAGCAGGCCGAGGATCGCCCGTCGCGTCGGGTCCGACAGGGCCTGGAAAGTTTCGTTCAGCATCGACTCGAACGACCTCAAAAGTTCGTTACTTGAACATATGTACGATCATCGATAAGTATAGCACATCGTCATATCGCGATCAATCAGGGAGAGCCCCACATGAAGCTCTACAACGGCATCGGCGCACCGAACCCGCGCAAGGTCCGCATCTTCATCGCCGAAAAGGGGATCGAGGTGCCCCGCGTCGACCTCGACCTGCAGGCCGGCGCCGCGCGCACGCCCGAGTTCCTGGCCAAGAATGCGCTCGGCGGCACGCCGATCATCGAACTCGACGACGGCACGATCATCACCGAGAGCGTGGCGATCTGCCGTTACCTGGAGGACCTGCACCCGACGCCGGCGCTGTTCGGCACCGACCCGGTAAGCCGCGCCAAGGTCGAGATGTGGAACCGCCGCATGGAGATCGAGGTGATGAACGTCTGCGGCACCATCGCGGTCCATACCTTCGACTTCTTCAAGGACCGCATCACCCAGATCCCGGCCATGGCCGAGGCCGCCAAGCAGCGCATGCCGCAGGTCTGGGCCTGGCTCGACAAGGAATTGTCCGACGGCCGTCCCTATCTCGCCGGCGACAGCTTTTCGATGGCCGACATCACCGGCATGTGCACCACCAAGCTGGCCGAGTTCACCGGCACCCCGGTGCCCGACGACCTGCCGCACCTGAGCGCCTGGAATGCCCGCCTGCGCGACCGCCCGAGCTGGGACGCGTAGACGACGTTGCTGCCCTGGCAGCCGGCGCCGATCGCTGATAAGGCAGTTGGCGCCGGCGTTGTCAGGGAGGCGACATGTCGAAGGCGCAAGTGATCCACGAGCTGGGGCCGCCAAGCGTTATGCAGTGGCAGGACTGGCCGGTCCCGGATCCCGGCCGGGGCGAGGTGCGGTTGCGGCACACGGCGGTCGGGGTGAACTTCGCCGATACCTACCATCGCGGCGGCATCTCCCATCCCTGGCCGGTGCCGCCCTGTCCGGTGGTGATCGGCTTCGAGGGCGTCGGCGTCGTCGAGGCCGTGGGCGACGGCGTACCTGGGTTCAACCCCGGCGATCGTGTCGCCTATGGCATCCCACCGCTCGGCAGCTATGCCGAGGTTCGCAACTATCCCGCCGACAAGCTGCTGCACCTGCCCGACGGGCTGGACGACCGACAGGTGGCGGCGCTGCTCATGAAGGGCATGACGGCGCACTACCTGCTGCACCGGACATACAAGGTGCAGCCCGGCGACACGGTTCTCGTCCACGCCGCGGCCGGCGGCATGGGGTTGATCCTGTGCCAGTGGGCGAAGGCGCTTGGCGCGACCATCGTCGGCACTGTGAGCACGGAGGAGAAGGCGGAGATCGCGCGGGCGGCGGGTTGCCATCATCCTGTCGTGCGGTCGCGTGAGAGCTTCGTCGACAAGGTGCGCGAGGTGACGGATGGCGAGGGCGCCGCCGTGGTCTACGAGGCGATCGGCAAGGAGACGCTGAACGACTCGCTGGACAGCCTTCGTCCGATGGGCGTGTGCGCCGCCTACGGCCACGTCTCAGGGCCGCCGGACCCCGTCGACATCATCCAGGACCTCGGGCGCCGGGGATCTCTGTTCATCACCCGGCCCGCGATCATGCACTACGTCGCCAAGCGCGAGGATCTGGAATGGACCGCGCGCGATCTGTTCAAGGCCATCGGCGACGGCATCCTCGATGCCAACATCAACTACGAGTACCCGTTGCAGGACGCGGTGCGAGCACACGAAGCCATCGAGTCCGGCACCACCATCGGCGCCACGGTCCTGGTTCCGTAGCGCCGGCGCGGTCAGCCGCGTTTGCCCGGCGTCAGGATCTCGAACATGAAATCGAAGCTGTCGAGCATGTCGAACAGCGCCATCAGCGGTGCCGGGTCGCCTTCGACCTGAAGCTCGCCGGCGTCGATGGCGGCCTGCACCGTCGCGCGGCCGATGATCAGCTTCACCAGAGCGTCGCGCGTGGCGGCCACCGACAGGTCGGCGTCGGCGGCCTGCTTGCCCATCACGTGGGTCAGCGCGCTGTGCCGCAAGGTCAGCGCCAGGTGCTCGTCGCTGTCGCTGAACGTCCAGTTGATGACGAAGTGCCGGCCGTTCACGCGGTCCTTGTCGACGCGCACGGCGATGAAGTCGAACAGCGTGGCGATGCCGACCGCCTCCAGAACGTCGGGCGCCAGGATCGGTCGCGGTGGGAGCTCGCGGATACCGTGGCGCAACTCCTGCGCGCCGTAGAGGTAGGCGTTGCGCCAGGTCGCCGACTCCGCCTGGTAGCCGAGCTGTTCCAGCGCGTCGGCCTCCAGCTCGCGGGCCTCGGCGTTGTCCGGGTCGGCGAACACGACGTGGCTCATGACCTGCGCCACCCA
>CAZVLI010000040.1:0-5763 GCA_964627965.1 uncultured Rhodospirillales bacterium | reverse complement strand
CGCCGCGCCGCCCATGTACGCGACCAGCTTCTCGCCGGTCTCGCGCGGCGGCAGCGGGTGCAGGTTCGCCGGGTTGCCGTCGTACCAGGAGAGGTAGCGCTGGTAGACCGCCTTGGAATTGTGGCTGACCGTGCCGTAGTAGCCGCGCACGCTCCACTCCTCGGCCAGTTCCGGCGGCAGGTCCAGCGCTTCGGAGATCTCCGCCGGCCGATAGCCCTTGTTCATCAGCCGCACTGACTGGTCGTGCACGAACTTGTAGAGGTCGCGCTGCTTGGTCAGGTGATCGACCACCTTGTCGCGACCCCAGGTCGGCCAGTGATGCTGCCCGATCAGCACCTCCACGCCGTCGCCGAACCGTTCGATGGCGTCGCCCAGGTAGTGCGCCCACATCCGCGGATCGCGTACCACCGAACCGCGCAAGGGGCAGAAATTGTGCAGGTGGCGGCAGGCATTCTCGGCCATGTTCAGCACCCCGGCTTTCGGCATGAACATGTGCATTTCGGCCGGTGCCTCGGTCTCCGGTGCCAGGTGGAACACCATCTCCACGCCGTCGATCGTGTGGGTCTCGACCGGTTCGACGATCTCCATGGTTGGGGCGATCAGGCCCAGCGTGCCGCGTGCGGTGACCTTGCCGAGCCCGGCGTCGACCTGGCCCCGCTCGCCGGGTCGCAGCAGCGGGCCGAACTGGAATTGCGCCCGCCGGGTCATGGCGTTGCCGGCCAGCACGTTCTCGCCGGCGACCGCCGCCATGAAACCGTCTGGCGCGATCACCGCGATCTTTCCGGCCGCGACATCCTCGACCGAGGCAACGCCGCGCACGCCGCCATAGTGGTCGACGTGGCTGTGGCTGTAGATCACCGCGACCACCGGCTTCTTCGGGCGATGTGCATGGTAGAGATCGAGCGCCGCAGCCGCCGTCTCCGCCACCGTCAGCGGATCGACGATGATCAGGCCCGTCTCGCCCTCGATGATCGTCATGTTGGCGAGGTCGATGCCGCGCACCTGGTAGACGCCGTCGCAGACCTCGAACAGGCCGTTGGTCATGTTCAGCCGCGCCATGCGCCACAGGCTCGGGTTGACCGTCGCCGGCGCCTCTGCCGCGTCGAGGAAGCTGTAGGAGGAGAGGTTCCAGACCGGGTTGCCGCTGGCCGAGCGGACCATGCCGTCCGGCACCGGCGCGATCAGGCCGCGCTTGGCGTCCTCGAAGTCCTGCCAGTCGTCGAACGGCAGCAACTCGCGCACGGCGGCATTCGCCGCCTTTGTCGCCGGCGCCGCGTCCTTCGGCTCGGTCATCGTTCCCTCCCGGCGCTACGCCTCTTCTGGAGGGCGACTATACCGAGAATCGTCTGGTCTGCGGGCAGCGTGTGGACGCCGGCGACGCCTCAGGGCTGCTATCATGGCGCATACCCGGCCGATACGAGGGCATACGATGAGCGACGGCGAGCTTCACCCGCATTTCTTCGACTTGGTCGGCAACGTGCGCGCCATGCGCCGCTTGAAGCCAGATCCGGTTCCGCTGGATCTGATCCGCAAGGTGCTGCAGGCAGGTGTGCAGGCGCCGTCCGGCCAGAACACCCAGCCCTGGAAGTTTTTGCTGATCACGGATCCAGTCAAGAAGCGTTGGTTCGCCGAGCGCTATGGTGCCGCGATCGAGTCGCGCACCGGCCGGCCCGTCGACCCCGCGAAGCGGAAGCCGGCGAAAGGGACGCTTGCCGCCCTTTACTACCAGATGGACCACATGCACGAGGCGCCCTACATCTTGCTTGTCTGCGGCAAGCGGGACTGGCCGTTCAAGGTGGCCGACAAGGACCGGGTTGGCCAGGCGCCGCCGAGCTACGGGTCGATCTACCCCTGCGTTCAGAACATCCTGCTCGCTTGCCGGGCCCTGGGGCTCGGCGCGACCCAGACGACCATGCATCAGGTCTTCGAGGACGAGCTGCATGCCTATCTGGGCATACCGACCGAATACGGCGTTGTCTCGACAATCCCCATTGGCTGGCCGATGGGCCGCTTCGGACCGGTGAGCCGGCGACCGGCGGTTGAGTGCACCTACTTCAATTCCTGGGACAACTTCGAACACGATCCGCCGAAGTAGAAGCAGGTGTATACCGGCGCTTCGCGTGCGAGGGCGGCGGAAGGTGGCTAGACCGAGAAGTACTTCGCCTGCGGGTGGTGCACGACGATGGCGGACGTCGAGGCTTCCGGATGCAGCTGGAACTCCTCGGCCAGTTGCAGGCCGATGCGCTCCGCGCCCAGCATCGACAGCAGCGGCGCCTGGTCCGCCAGGTTCGGGCACGCCGGGTAGCCGAAGGAATAGCGCGAGCCGCGATACCCCTGGCTCAGCAACTTCTCCCGCTCGCGCGCGTCCTCGTGGCCGAAGCCGAGTTCGGCGCGGATGCGCTTGTGCACGTACTCGGCCATCGCCTCGGCCATCTCCACGCCCAGGCCGTGCAGGTAGAGATAGTCCTGGTAGTGGTCCTCCTCGAACCACTGCCGCGCCACGTCGGAGGCACGCTGGCCGACGGTGACCGCCTGCAGCGCGATCACGTCGCGCTCGTTGCTGGAGACGTCGCGGAAGAAGTCGGCCACGCACAGCCCGCCCGACCGCGCCTGCCTGGGCAGGTCGAAACGTGCCAGCTCGCTCTGACTGCCCGGGTTGAAGATCACCAGCGCGTCGCCGTCGGCCGCCGCTGGGTAGTAGCCATAGACCGCCTGCGGTCGCAGGATCTCCTCGCGGTGGCAGCGGTGCAGCAGGTCGGTGAGGACCGGCCGCAGTTCCTTGCGGGTCCACGCCATGTAGTCGTCCAGGCTGCGCCCCTGCTTGCGATAGCCCCAGTGGAACTGGAATAGCATGCGCTCGTTCAGGTACGGCACCAGCGCCTGCAACGGTACCTTCTCGATCAGGCGGCTGCCCCAGAAGGGCGGTTCGGGTACCTCGACGCCGCGCGCCAGCTCTTCGCGGCGGACGCGGATCTCCTCGACCTCCATCGGCCGGGGCAGCAGCGTCGGCTCGCCCAGCTTGCGGGTCTTGTTGACCGGCCGGTTCTGGTTCGCCGCGACGCGGCGCTCGATGTAGTCGTCGAAGGTGCCGCCGACGACGTGGTCCATCATCGCCAGCCCGTCGAAGGCGTCGCGCGCATAGGCGACGCGGCCGGCGGCATAGGCCGATCGGCAGTCCTCCTCGACATAGCGCCGGGTCAGCGCCGCGCCGCCGAGCAGCACCGGGACGTCGAGCTTCTCGCGGCTCATCTCTTCCAGGTTCTCGCGCATGATCGCGGTCGACTTCACCAGCAGCCCGCTCATGCCGATGGCGTCGGCCTTGTGGTGGCGCGCGGCGGTGATGATCTCGCCGATCGGCTGCTTGATGCCGAGGTTGACCACCTTGTAGCCGTTGTTGGTGAGGATGATGTCGACGAGGTTCTTGCCGATGTCGTGCACGTCGCCCTTCACCGTGGCCAGCACGACGGTGCCCTTCTGCTGGCCCTCGGTCCGCTCCATGTGCGGTTCCAGGTGCGCGACGGCGGCCTTCATCGTCTCCGCCGACTGCAGCACGAAGGGCAGCTGCATCTTGCCGGCGCCGAACAGCTCGCCGACCACTTTCATGCCATCGAGCAGGAAGGTGTTGATGATGTCCAGCGCCGGGTACTTGCCGAGCGCCTCGTCGAGATCCTCCGGCAGGCCCTGGCGGTCGCCGTCGACGATACGCTGCTTCAGCCTGTCCTCGACGTTGGCCGGCCGCTCGCGCTCCACCTTGGCCGACTTCCGGTCGGCGAACAGCGCCATGAACGCCTGCAGCGGATCGTAGCCCTCCGCGCGCCGGTCGAAGATCAGGTCTTCGGCGACCTTCACCTCCTCTTCCGGGATCTGGTGCAACGGCAAGATCTTGGAGACGTGGACGATGGCGCCGGTCATGCCGCGCTTCAGTGCGTGGTCGAGATAGACCGAGTTCAGCACGTGCCGCGCCGCCGGGTTCAGGCCGAAGGAGATGTTCGACAGGCCCAGGATGATCTGGCAACGCGGCAGCGCCTTGGCGATCGCCTCGATGCCGTCGAGCGTCCAGATGCCGAGCTTGCGGTCGTCCTCGTTGCCCGTGGCGATGGTGAAGGTCAGCGGGTCGATCAGCAGATCTTCCGGCGTCAGCCCGTGCCGGTTCACGGCGATGTCGTACAGCCGCTTGGCGATGGCCACCTTCTGCTCGACGGTCTTCGCCATGCCGTCTTCGTCGATGGTGAGCGCCACGACGGCCGCGCCGTGCTTGCGCGCCAGGGCGAGGCGCGCATCGGCCGGCGGCTCGCCGTCCTCCAGGTTGATCGAGTTCAGCACGCCCTTGCCGGGATAGCGCTTCAACGCCTCCTCCAGCACCGGCAGCTCGGTGGAGTCGATGACCAGCGGGGCGTCGGCGGCACTCGCCAGGCGCGGCACCATCGCCGTCATGTCGGCGATCTCGTCGCGGCCGACGAAGGCGGTGCACAGGTCCAGCGCGTGGCTGCCTTCCTTGGTCTGCTCGCGGCCGATGGCGACGCAGGCGTCCCAGTTCTGCTCCGCCTGCGCCTCGCGGAACTTCTTCGAGCCGTTGGCGTTGCAGCGTTCGCCGATCGAGAGATAGGCGTTCTCCTGCCGATACGGCACGGCGGAGTAGAGCGAGGCGATGGACGGCACCCAGTCGGCCTGGCGCGGCTTCGGCGCCGGACGCGGGTCGCCGAGTTCGCGTAACATGCCGTCCAGTGCGGCGATGTGGCTGTCGCCGGTGCCGCAGCAGCCGCCGACCATGCCGACGCCGTCTTCCGCCACGAAGCGACGCAGCCAGCCGGCCATTTCCTCGGCCGAGAGCGGATAGCGGGTCTCGCCGTCGACGAGTTCGGGCAGGCCGGCGTTCGGCTGGACCGAGATCGGTCCCGGCCAGTGCTCGGCGACCCAGCGCACGTGCTCGGCCATCTCCTGCGGCCCGGTGGCGCAGTTCAAACCGAAGCCGTCGACCTTCAGGGCGTGTGCCGCCGTGGCGGCAGCGGCGATATCGGCGCCGACCAGCAGCGTGCCGGTCGTCTCCACCGTCACCTGCACCAGCACCGGGATCTCGCGGCCGACCTCGGTCATGGCCAGTCGGGCACCGTTCACGGCCGCCCGCATCTGCAGCAGGTCCTGCACGGTCTCGACCAGGATCGCGTCGACGCCGCCCTCGACCAGCCCGGTGGCCTGCACCGCGAGCGCGGTTTCCAGGCTGTCGTAGTCGATCTGGCCCAGCGTCGGCAGCTTCGTGCCGGGGCCGACGGAACCGACCACGAAGCGTTGTCGGCCGTCCTTGGCGAAGCCGGCAACGGCATCGTGCGCCAGTTCGGCGGCAATCCGGCTGATCTCGCGTGCCTTGTGGCCGAGGTCGAACTCGGCCAGCGTGATCGGCGAGGCCCCGAAGGTGTTGGTCTGGATCACGTCGGCGCCGGCGGCCAGGTGACCGCGATGGATGTCGACGATCACGTCGGGCCGCGACAGGTTCAGGATCTCGGTGCAGTTCTCCTGGCCCTGAAAGTCGTCGTCCAGGTCCAGGTGCGCCATCGACTGCACCCGCGCGCCCATGCCGCCGTCGCACAGCAGCACGCGTTGCTTCAAGGCGTCCAGAAACGCGCTCATGCCGACTTCTCCGCCGGGCGCAAAGACCCGCTCAAGACAGACATGAGGGTCGCGTCGTCGCAAGACGGCATCGAGGAGCACATTGAGGCCTGGATCGAGAAGAACGTGAAGAAGGGGTGGGAGGAGGCCACGTGACCG
>CAZVLI010000039.1:0-12152 GCA_964627965.1 uncultured Rhodospirillales bacterium | reverse complement strand
AGATAGGTTAGGCAGCCCGAGGTCCGTACCGACCAGCGCCTTCGGCGTGCGCAACTCCGCCATGCGGGCGAAGGTTCGCCACGGGCCGGTCCGACCGGGCCCGGCACGATCGACCAACCGGACGCGCGCCACCCCCTCGCGCCGCAGCGCCGCGGCGATCACCAAACCGGACTGGCCGGCGCCGACGATCAACACATCGTCGGCAACGGCGCCACCGGGTGCGCGCATCGCCCGAGTCCATTCCTGGTCCGGCCAGGCCTGCGCCGCGAGGTCAGCTCGCGCCGCCGCCTTCAGCCGCGCCAATGCCGCGGCGATGTCCGGCTCGTCATCCATCCACCTGGCTGAGCAATCTACGTGCCATCCGGCAGCCGCCAAAGCGACCCACGATCGACGTCCGCGGACTCCCGTTGCCAACACGGACAGCAGATGCGCGACGCCTTCGCACAAGATTTGAGCCGCCTCTCTTTCGGGACCTTCGGGTCTTGCCTCGCCACCACCGACGCTCCGATCCGGTATTCCGCCGCGCGGCCCGCTCTTCGCCGTGCCACAGCATGGCTGGCACGCTTCTTGCCATTTCGCTTTCCGATTTGTCCGTACAAGAAGAATGCGGACTTGGAACCAGGCAAACAGGGAGCCTGCCATGTCGAAGATCGTGACCGGGCGCAAGAAGGCGGGCGTGAGCCGCCGCAAGCTGCTCAAGGCATCGGCCGCCGGTGCGGGACTAGCAGCCGGCGCTGGTGCCTTCAGCGGGTTTCCGACCGTCTGGGCCCAGAACATCAAGGACATCACGCTCGCGCATGTCGGCGGCTCCTACTCCGCGATCAAGGAGATCGGCGAGCAGGCGACCAAGGACCTGGGCTTCAAGGTGGAGATGCAGGCGGTCGATCCGGCGACGCAGCTCAACCGCTCGCTGACGCAGCCGAAGACGATCGACATCAACGATATCCCGACCACCACCATCGCCTATCTCGTCGGCAAGGACGTGCTGCAGCCGTTCCCACGCGAGAAGTACAAGTGGTGGGACAAGACGGTGCCGCTGTTCACCAAGGGCACCTATCCGGACGGCACCAAGACGTCCGACCAGGGCTACGCGCCGATGAAGTCGATCTACTACACCGGCGCCGACGGCAAGAAGATGGCGAGCGAGGCGACCGACTTCATGGCCGGCGTGCCGATCATCTACAACGCCGACACGCTGGGCATTCGGCCGGACCTGATCGACGGCAAGATCAACAGCTGGCAGGACCTGATCGATCCGAAGTTCAAGGGCAAGGCGGCGCTGGTCGACTATGCCCCGGTCGGCGTGATCGACGTCGCCATGGCGCTGGAATCGCGCGGCGACATGACCTACGGCGACAAGGGCAACATGACCAAGGAGGAGATCGACAAGACCATCGAGATCATGATCGATCTCAAGAAGAGCGGACACTTCCGCGCCTTCTGGTCGAACTTCGACCAGTCCGTGAACCTCATGGCGTCTGGCGAGGTGGTGATCCAGTCGATGTGGTCGCCA
The DNA here is from genome assembly GCA_964627965.1 of uncultured Rhodospirillales bacterium. Taxonomy (GTDB): domain Bacteria; phylum Pseudomonadota; class Alphaproteobacteria; genus JAVKFY01. Next base: position 10,639 of record CAZVLI010000039.1, on the reverse strand, counting down.
GCCGTCACCGCCGTGCGCAGCCGCGGCATCGACTGCTACTACGTGCCGCTGAAAGAAGGCTATCGCGGCTGGGTCGTTATGCTGTCGTTGATGAAGCACCTGGAAGGCATCCGCTACGACGCCGCGGTCGACTACATCAACTGGTACCTGTCCGGCTGGCAGGGCGGCTTCATCGCCAAGCAGGGCTACTACTCGGCCGTGCCGGAGACCGCAAAGGCGAACCTGTCGGATGACGAGTGGGGCTACTGGTACGACGGCAAGCCGGCGGCCAACGACATCCTCGACCCCTACGGCAACGTCATGGAGAAGGCCGGCACGGTGCGTGACGGCGGCTCCTTCTGGGATCGCATGGGCAACATCGCCTGCTGGAACACGGTGATGGACGAGGACCGCCACCTGACCCGGCGCTGGAACCAGTTCATCTCGGCCTGAGCATGACCGCGATCGCTGAATCGGCAGAAGCGGCGTCACCCGACACGGTGGCGTCGCGCCCGGCCCGCCAGCTCAACGAGACGCTGATCTCGTGGCTGCAGGTCGGGCCGCTGGCGTTGGTCCTGGCCTTCTTCTTCGGCCTGCCGATGCTGGTGGTGCTGTCGGTCAGCTTCATGGACTACGGGCTGGGGGAGATCTACCCGGAGTTCGTGACCTTCAACTACACCGAGCTGTTCGACAGCAGCCTGACCTTCGACCTCTACCTGAAGACCATCAAGTTCGCGCTCATCACGTGGGCGGTGACGCTGTTCATCGGCTTCAACGTCGCCTATTTCCTGGTTTTCCATGTCCACAGCCTGCTGTGGCAGATCGCGCTGTTCCTGTTGTGCACGGTGCCGTTCTGGACCTCCAACATCGTGCGGATGATCTCGTGGATCCCGTTCCTAGGCCGCGAGGGACTGTTCAACCAGGCGCTGCTCGGCGCCGGCCTGATCGACGAGCCGCTGGAGTTCTTGCTGTTCTCCGACTTCGCCGTCGTCGTCGCCTACGTGCACCTGTTCACCCTGTTCATGGTGGTGCCGATCTTCAACTCGATGGCGAAGATCGACCGCAGCCTGCTGGAGGCCGCGTTCGACGCCGGCGCCGGCCGCGTGCGCACCGTGTTCGAGGTGGTGCTGCCGCTGTCCAAGTCCGGCATCGCGCTGGGCTCGATCTTCGTGATCGCGCTGGTGATGGGTGACTTCTTCGTGGTCAAGACGATGAGCGGCGGGCAGAGCGCCTCCGTGGTCTCGGCCCTCTCGAACGAGATCGCCGGACTGCAGTACCCGCCGGCGGCCGCCAGCGCAGTGATCCTGGTGGTGATCGTGTCGCTGATGGTCGCGGGCATCCTGCGCATCGTCGACATCCGCCGCGAGCTGGTGAGCTAGGGAGGCGGGATGATGCACGGCACCTCGACGGGCGGCCGCCCCTGGACCTTCTACGTCTTCGCCGGCTTCTTCACGCTGTTCGTGCTGTTCCTCTACGGCCCGATGACGGTGATCTACATCCTGTCCTTCCAGGGCGAGAATGGCGGCCTGACCTTCCCGATGACCGGCGTGTCGACCAAGTGGTTCGAGGCGCTCTACGCGCAAGAGCGGACCGGCGACATCGCCGGCTCGTTCCAGCGCTCGATCCTGATGGCAGTCGTTGTCGCGGTGCTGACCATTGTCGTCTCGGTGCTGGCCGGCCTCGGTTTCCGGCGACGCTTTCGCGGCTCCACCGTCGTCTTCTACCTGACCATCGCCAGCCTGATCATGCCCGGCCTGTTCGTCGGCCTCGGCCTGGCCATCGGCTGGCGCGCGATGGGGCTGCAGACCGACTGGCTGAGCTCCGGCCTGGTGGCACAGCTCACCTGGACCCTGCCCTTCGGCCTACTGATCATGTTCGCCGTGCTGGGCCGCTTCAACCGCGCCTATGAGGAGGCGGCGACCGACCTCGGCGCGACGGCGTGGCAGAAGATGAAGGAAGTGACGCTGCCGCTGCTGCTGCCCGGCATGATCGGCGTGGCGCTGTTCGGCTTCACCCTGTCCTACGACGAGTTCCCACGCACCGCGCTGACCGCCGGCAGCGAGAACACGCTGCCGCTGGAAATCTGGGCGATGACCACCAACGTGACCTCGCCGGCGCTGTTCGCCGTCGGCACCGTCACCACCGTGATCTCCTTCACCGTCATCGGTATCGGCCTCGGCTCGATCGCGCTGCTGCAGCGGCGGCGCGCGCGGGGTAAGGCACAGGAAGAGTAAGGCGCATGGCCAACACCGAGATCAGGAACGGCGAAATCGACGTCGTCCGCGTCACCAAGAAGTTCGGCGCCACCACGGCGGTGCACGAGCTCTCCCTGAACATTCCCGATGGCGCCTATTGCTGCCTGCTCGGGCCCAGCGGCTGCGGCAAGACCACGATCCTGCGCATGGTCGCCGGCCACGACAACCCGACAACTGGTGACGTGCGGATCGGCGGCGCCTCGGTGATCGGCCTGCCGCCGGTACAGCGCGGCACGGCGATGATGTTCCAGAGCTACGCGCTATTCCCGCACCGCACCGTGCTCGACAATGTCGCCTTCTCGCTGAAGATGCGCGGCGCCAGCCGCGACCAGCGCTATGCCACCGCGCGCGAGTTGATCGAGAAGGTGCAACTGGAAAAGTTCGCCGACAGGTTGCCGGCGCAACTGTCCGGCGGGCAGCAACAGCGCGTGGCGCTGGCCCGCGCGCTGATCACCAACCCGAAGGTGCTGCTGCTGGACGAGCCGCTGTCGGCGCTGGACGAGTACCTGCGCCTGCGGATGCGCGGCGAGCTGCGTCGGGTGCAGCGCGAGCTCGGCATCACCTTCATCCATGTCACCCACACGCAGCTCGAAGCCATCGCCGTCGCCGACACGGTCGTGGTGATGGCGCAGGGCCGCATCGAGCAGGCGGCGTCGGCGCGCGACATCTTCGTCGCGCCGGAGAATGCCTACGTCGCCCGCTTCGTCGGCGGCCAGAACGTGATCGCCGGCCGCGTCGAGCAGGTCGCAGACGGCGTCGCCAGGTTGGCAGGCGACGGCGGCGAGCGGCTGGCTCTTCCGGTCGGCGATACCGCGCCGGCGAAGGGCAGCCGGCTCTACGGTTCGATCCGCCGCGACCGGATCGAGGTGGCGCGCCTACCCGCCAGCGATGCACCGGCGGACGCCGACAACGCCGTCGTCGGCGAGGTCCATACCATCGAGAACCAGGGTTCCTACGTGAAGCTGACGCTGGACATGAACAACGACGAGGAGTTCGTCGCGCACGTCCCGGACGCCGACTACTTCCGCGATCCGCTCGACATCGGCGACCGCGTCGAGGCGCGATGGCTGACGAGCGACGTCCACGTGCTGAGCGACGTCGACGCCGACATTCCCGCCCAATCGATGACCGGGATGGCCGCGGAATGACGACGCTGGACGATACCGGTCTCGACCTGATGTTCCGCGCCGCGCGCAGCCAGAACAAGTGGCTGGATAAGCCGGTGGCGCCGGAGACGCTCGCGGCGCTCTATGACCTGCTGAAGATGGGGCCGACCTCGGCGAACTGCTCGCCCGGACGCTTCGTTTTCGTCCACACGCCCGAGGGCAAGGAGAAGCTGCGCCCGGCGCTGTCGAGCGGCAACCTCGACAAGACCATGAGCGCGCCGGTCACCGCGATCGTCGCGCACGATTCCGAGTTCTACGAGAAGCTGCCCGAGCTGTTCCCGCACGGCGATGCGCGCTCGTGGTTCACCAGCAGCCCGGAGCTGGCGCAGCAGACCGCCTTCCGCAACGGCACGCTGCAGGGCGCCTACCTGATCATGGCCGCCCGTTCGTTGGGTCTGGATACCGGCCCGATGTCTGGGTTCGACAACGCCGCCGTCGACGAAGCCTTCTTCGCCGGCACGACCTGGTCGTCGAACTTCCTGGTCAACCTCGGCCACGGCGATCCGTCGGGCGTGTTCGAGCGGCTGCCCCGAATGCCTTTCGACGAGGCCTGTGTCCTGGCCTGATCGGTCAGGCGGCGGCGAGCCCGCGGCCGGCGCGGCTCTTCATCAACGGCTGGATGTGCTTGCCGAACTGATCGATGCCGATCAGGAAGTCGTCGAAGGTCAGCAACACGCCGCGCGTGCCCGGCACCGCCGCGGCCTCGTCCAGCATGCGCGCACACGACGCGTAAGAGCCGACGATCGTCATCATGTTCAGGTTCACCGCGCCTTCCGGCAGGCGCGCCAGCTGCACGTTGGAGCCGGCGCTGCCCGTCGTATCGGCATCGATCTGATCGCTCATCCAGGCCAATGCCTCGCGGTCGGCGCCGGCGCGGTAGTGCTCCCACTTGGCCTGCGCCGCCTCGTCGGTCTCGTCGGCAATCACCATGGTCAGGATCAGCGAGCCGAGATCGTCGCGCCCCGCCGCCGAGGCGGCCGACAGCATGCGCTCGTTGATCGGCGCGAACTGGGTCGGCTTGTTGATGCCGGTGCCGAGGATGAACTGGTAGTCGCAGTACTTGGCGCTGAACGCGAGCCCGGTGTCGCTCTGTCCGGCACAGACCAGCTTGATCGGCTTCGACGGACCTGGCTGCAGACGGCAGTCGTCCATCTGAAAGTACTTGCCCTTGAAGTCGCTGCGGCCGGTCTCCCAGAGCTCGCGCATCACCTCGACATACTCGGTCGCGTAGTCGTAGCGGTAGCCGAAGTAGTCGTTGCCGGGCCACAGGCCCATCTGCGAGTACTCCGCGTGCTGCCACCCCGTGACCAGGTTGATGCCGAAGCGACCATGCGAGATGGAGTCGATGGTGACAGCCATCCGCGCGGTGATCGCCGGCGGCAGGGTCAGCAACGCGACGGTGGCGTAGAGGTCGATCTTGCTGGTGACGCCGGCGAGCCCGGCCATCAGCGTGAACGACTCCAGATTGTAGTCCCAGAACTGGCTGGGACCGCCGAAGCCACGCAGCTTGATCATCGACAGCGCGAAGTCGAGCCCGTAGCTCTCCGCCCGCAGCACGACCTCCTTGTTGAGATCGAAGCTCGGCTTGTACTGCGGCGAGGTGGTGGAGATCAGCCAGCCGTTGTTGCCGATCGGAATGAAGACGCCGACCTCCATGTTCCCCTCCTCGCTTCCGGGCCTCAGGCGGCGACGAGGCCGCGGTCGGCCCGCGTCTTCATCAGCGGCTGGATCCGCTGGCCGAACTGCTCCATGCCGACGAGGAAGTCGTCGAAGGTGAGCATCAGGCCCTTGGTGCCCGGCACCGTCGCCGCCTCGTCGAGCATGCGCGCGACGTTGGCGTAGGAGCCGACCAGCGTGCCCATGTTGAAGTTGATGGCGCCTTCCGGCAGCGCGATCGACTTCGCCGTGGAACCCTCGCCCGCGTTGGCGTCCTTGCCGCCCTGGTCGGCCATCCAGGACAGCGCGCCCATGTCAGCGCCGGCGCGGTAGTGTTCCCACTTGGCCTGCGCCGCCTCATCGGTCTCGTCGGCGATCACCATCAACAGCACATAGGAGCCGATGTCGCGGCCAGTCTTCGCCGCCGCCTTCAGCAACCGTTCGTTGGTCGGCGCGTAGGCGGTGGGCGTGTTCACGCCGCTGCCGAGCACGAACTGGTAGTCGCCGTAGTTGGCGCAGAACTCCATGCCGATATCGGACTGCCCGGCGCAGACGATCTTCATGTTGTCCGACGGCTTCGGCAGCAGCCGGCAGTCGTCCATCTGGAAGTGCTCGCCCTTGAAATCGGACTTACCGGTCTCCCAGAGCTCGCGCAGGATCTTCACGTACTCGGTGCTGTACTTGTAGCGGTAGCCGAAGAAGTCGTCGCCCGGCCACAGGCCCATCTGCGTGTACTCGGCCGGATGCCAGCCGGACACGATGTTCACCCCGAAGCGGCCATGCGAGATGGAATCGATGGTCACCGCCATGCGCGCGACGATGGGCGGCGGGATCGTCAGCACCGCGACCGAGGCATACAGGTTGATCTTGCTGGTGACGCCGGCCAGGCCGGCCATCAGCGTGAAGGATTCCAGGTTGTAGTCCCAGAACTCGCTCTCGCCGCCGAAGCCGCGCAGCTTGATCATCGACAGTGCGAAATCGAGCCCGTAGCGCTCCGCCTTCAGCACGATCTCCTTGTTGAGATCGAAGCTCGGCTTGTACTGCGGCGAGGTGGTCGAGATCAGCCAGCCGTTGTTACCGATCGGGATGAAGACGCCGATATCCATATCCGTACTCCCTGGACGTAGTGCTTGTTGGTCGGCGTCTCGCAAGATCGATACCAACGCAGCAACTATGTCCGGACAAGTGAATCCGGCAATCTTCCTCTGTCCGAGCGCGGCAACTGCCCACTTCGGCGGCAGCTGCTGCGTCCGTTGCAGGCGACTGGTCAGGCCGCGGCGAGGCCGCGATCGCTGCGACTCTTCATCAGCGGCTGGATACGCTGACCGAACTGCTCCATGCCGACCAGGAAGTCGTCGAAGGTCAGCATCAGCCCCTTTGTGCCCGGCACCTCCGCGATCTCGTCCAGCATGCCGGCGACCTTGGCGTAGGAGCCGACCAGCAGGCCGATGTTCAGGTTCACGGCCTGGTCCAGGTCGGACATCTGCTTGGCGGTCGCGCCCTTCTTTGCGGTCGTGTCGGCATCGGCCTGGCCGCCGAGCCAGGCGATGGCCTCCTCGTCGAGCCCAGCCTGGTAGTGACGCCATTTCGACAGCGCCGCCTCGTCGGTCTCGTCGGCGATCACCATCAGCAACACGTACGAGCCGACGTCGCGGCCGGTCTTCGCCGTCGCCGCCAGGAGCTGCTCGTTGCGCGGCGCGAAGGCGGTCGGCGTGTTGACGCCGCTGGCCGCGAGGAAGTTGAAGTCGCCAAGTTCCGCCGCGAAGCGCATGCCGCGCTCGCTCTGTCCGGCGCAGACCATCTGCATGGTCCCGCTCGGACGCGGGCTAAGCCGGCAATCGTTCATCTGGAAATACTTGCCCTTGAAGTCCGACCGGCCGGTCTCCCAGAGCTCGCGCAGGACCGTGACGTACTCGGTGCTGTAGTCGTAGCGGTAACCGAAGAAGTCGTCGCCGGGCCACAGCCCCATCTGATCGTACTCGGCCGCCTGCCAGCCCGAGACGATGTTTACGCCGAAGCGACCCGGCGCGATGGAGTCGATGGTCGACGCCATGCGTGCGACGATGGCCGGCGGCATGGTGAGCACCGCAACCGAGGCGTAAAGCTTGATCCGCGATGTGACCGCAGCAAGACCGGACATCAGAGTGAAGGACTCAAGGTTGTGGTCCCAAAACTCGCTCTCGCCGCCAAAGCCGCGCAGCTTGATCATCGAGAGCGCGAAGTCGAGACCGTAGTGCTCGGCCCGCTGGACGATCGCGCGATTGAGCTCGAAACTCGGCATGTACTGCGGCGAGTTCGTGGAGACGATCCAGCCGTTGTTGCCGATCGGAATAAAGACGCCGATATCCATCTGCCGCTCCCCTGCGCTGCCGATCCACGCATCGCAAGAACAGTGCCAATGGCAAGTATTTGTTCGGACAAGAGTTCCGGGACGCAGGCAAGGTGAACTGCACGCGCATGCGGCAGTCTGGCCGCGAAATCGGCGGTCGGCTCAGGCCGGCTGCGAGCGGAAGGTCATCGAATAGCTGAACCGGTCGGCCGGCATCAGGTTCCTCGACATCAGCAGGAGGCGCCGCCCCTTCGCGAGGTAGCGACGCGTCACCAGCAGCGCCAGGCTGCCGGCCACCGCCTCCAGCACCTCGCCCTGTTCGCCTTCGATGGTGGCGGGTCGGATGTCTTGCTCGATCTCCGCTACCCGTTCGCCGCTCTTCTCCTCGATCAGACGGAAGATCGCGGTGTTGAACACGGCACGACGCCCGACGATGGCGGCGAAACGATCGTCGACATACACCTCGGTCCAGCTGTCCGGCGTGAGCTCGCGTGCCATGTAGCGCGGGCCGGAGAGGTAAAGCCATCGACGCCCGGCCCGGCAGCCAAGCTCCGCCGCAAGTCGCCCGCGGGCCGTCACTCGCTGGCGCGACATGATCCGCAACTCGCTGTCGCGCGCCAGTTCGGCAAGCGCCCGCGCCGACGGTTCGGCGTGCAGGAAACGTATCTCGGCGCTGTGCGGCTCGACCCGGGTGCCCACACCCTTGCGCGCGGACAACAAACCTTGGTCACGCAGTTGGGCAATCGCCTGGCGCACGGTCTGGCGACTGATACCGAGGAGCTGCGTGAGTTGCATCTCGGTGGGCAACAGGCTGCCGACGGCGTAGTGCCCGCTGCGTATCTGGTCTTCGAGAATCTGCGCGACCTGCATGTAAAGCGGCACGCCCGAACCACTGTTGCGCTGCAGCGCGCGGCGCGCGGCACTGGCCCAGCCAACCCGTCGGGTCCGGGAAGGCGCATTGTCAGGCATCGACATCGTTGGCTTACGCAAACTGCTAGTGTTGACGGCGACAGATTCCTCTCGCGGGTCTGCGCCCGCTTGCCGGTCTCGCGATCGAAGCGCGGCACCGGTTGATTGAGTGTTCTGCACCAACTGCCCGAAATCAAGCGACGCGCGCAAGTCCTCTGCCCGAAAGCAAGTTTCGCAACAGCACAGACCGTCTCTCCGCGGCCTCGATGCGAAGGCAGCGCCCAACGCCACCACGCGAGTCTCCGCGCCGATGCATCACCTTCGGCACCTGCGTCCCTCGCACGCGAGAGGGATGCGGGGATCGGTCCCCCGCGCTGGGTCGGTCCCTTGCAACAAACTGGCTTCGCTACGTGCCCTGGCCTTCGCCCAGCGCCGCGCAGAGCTCGCCCATGCGCAGTTCGCCTTCGCGCGTCTGACCGCCAATTTCCAGGAACCGCCGCATGTTGGTCTTCGCGCCCGCCGTCCGAAGGGTCTGGTCGAACAGGTAGGCTTCCTCGAACAGGCCGTCGAGCAGCGGCCGGTCCGACTGGTTCACGCTCTGCTTGGCGAGACGCACCGCCTCGGGAGGGAAGGAGGCGATCCGCTGGGCGAGCTTATGCACCGCGGGGCCGATCTCATCCGCGGCATAGAGGCGGTTCAGGTAGCCCCACCGCTCGGCCGTTTCGGCGTCGAGGTCATCGCCAGCCAGGATGAGTTCCATCGCGCGCCCGCGACCGATGAGACGAGGCAGGCGCTGGGTACCGGTCCCGCCGGGCAGGATGCCCAACGGTACTTCCATCTGGTTGATCGTGGTTTTCCCGCGCACGCCGAAGCGCATGTCGAACGATGCTGCCAGCTCGCTGCCGCCGCCACCGACCCGGCCTTCGATCTGGGCGATCACCACCTTGTCCATGGTGCGATAGCGCTCGCACATCGCATGGTAGGGCTTAATCTGGGTGTCGCGACGGGCCGGTGTGTCGGTCGGCCGGTCCAGGATCGCGGCAACGTCGAAGTGCGCCAGAAAAAAGTCCGGATCGGCGCTGCGAAACACCACGACCATCAAATCGGGATCCGCCTTCAACTCGTGCGAGAGCGCTTCCAGTTCCGCGAGCAGGGCCAAGGTGATCACGTTGACCGGTGGGTTGCTGATCGTAACGGTTGCGACGCGGCCGGACACTTCGACCGCAAGGCGTTCGTATTCGTAGGCCATGCTGTTTCCTCCCTCAGACTGCCGCCATTGTATTCCAGACGCGTGCCGACACGCGCCGGGTTACCTCGTGTGCCGAGGTGAGTTGGCTAGTTGGCGCCGCGCGGGCCGCAGTCGATATCGGGCCGCTGTGCTCGGGCAAGCTGCCACGGAACGCGCACTTGCCCTTGCCGGTCGGTTGCCGGCGGCACGTAATCCGCGAAGACCGCGCCGCCTGGCATGGCAGGCACGCGGCCCGTGCCGACGCCCACGAAGGTCGCCCGCGTACGCCCCCGCCGTGTGGCACATCCGGCCGCCAGACGCGTGGAGCCGTCCGCCAATCGGGTGCTCAGTGCGGTCAGTCCGCTCGTGGCGTCAGTGTCCGGTGCGTCGATCAGGACCACACCATCCACGCTCCGCGCCGACGAGGCGGTGATCTGGCTGTCGCCAGCCAGGAGCAGGTTGTCCGCGCGCAGCGAGACATTCCCACCCGGTCCGCCAAAGGCATTCGCCCTGATCTGGGTGTCTTCGACGATGACGAACCGCGGGACTTCGAAACCGGGGTTGTCGCCGGCGCCACGTGCGGCACGCCCGATCGAGATGTTGCCGCCGGCACCGACGCCGGAAGCGACGCTGGTGGTGATCGTTGTATCGCGGAGGTCAAGCAGCAGGCCGGCCTGAATCCCGATGTTGCCGCCGTCGGCCACCGACGCGGCCGTGGCGATGCGACCGAACCGGGACCAGAAGCTGGCACCGATGGTCAGCCGGATGTCTCCCGCGTCGTCGCGACCCGTACTGGCGGCGGTAATCTCGCCGCCGTCTATTCTCAGGACGCCACTGTCGATCTCGATGCTGCCGCCAACGCCGCTGATCCCCGTGGCCGTCGAAACGACACTGCCGGGCCCGAGGTCAACCGAACCGGCATCGATGTCGACCGTGTTGCCGCGGCCTGGGCCTGGCGCCGCGCTGAAGACCCCGCTCCCGACGCCACTGATTGTGACGCGATCCCCGACCAGCTCGATCCGACCGGTCGGACCACCGCTGAAGGTGGTGCTCGTCACCCTCGCGCCCCGCGACCGCGAGAAAAGTTCGCTGGCGCGGATGGTGACATCGCCGCCCG
>CAZVLI010000038.1:8734-12199 GCA_964627965.1 uncultured Rhodospirillales bacterium | reverse complement strand
ACGCGGAGTTCTCCGAATACATTGCCGACCGCATCCGCCAGCGCGTGAAGGATCCGGCGGTGGCGTAGAAGCTGATCCCCAAGGATCACGGCTTCGGCGTGCAGCGAGTGCCGCTGGAGACCCACTACCTGGAAGCCTACAACCGCGACAACGTCGAGCTGGTCGACATCAACGAGACGCCGATCGAGCGGGTGACTGAAACCGGCATTCGCACCAGCGATCGTGAGTTCGAGTTCGACATCATCGTCTACGCGACCGGCTTCGATGCGATCACGGGCGCGTTCGACCACGTTCACATCGAGGGCGCCGGCGGCCAGACGCTGCGCGACCGCTGGCGCGATGGGCCCAGCACGTACCTCGGCATGCTGGTGCACGGTTTCCCGAACCTGTTCCTGCCGGCCGGTCCGCAGAGTGGCTCGGCGTCGACCAACTATCCGCGCGGTATCGAGAACGGCGTGAACTGGGTGTCCGACCTGCTGCAGTACATGGAGTCCAACGGCTATGCGCGGGCCGAGGCGACCGCCGAGGCCGAGACCAAGTGGGTCGACCATGTCACCCGGATGTATTCGGTCATGCTGATGCGCAAGGCCAAGTCCTGGTTCACCGGCTACAACTCGAACGTCGAGGGGCACGAGGAAGGCACGATCCGCTACCTCGTCTACAACGGCGGCACACCGAAATACGTCCAGAAGATCACCGAGGTGGTCAACGACGGCTATGCCGGCATCCGCCTGGCCTCGGACGCGGAGCTGGCGAACCTCGCCGCCGGGGCGCACGGCGTCGACGCCGCGGAGTAGCCGGCGTCGCGCCGCTGGGGAGTGACGCGATGAGCGAGACGAAGGTGGCGCTGGTCACGGCTGGCGGCAGCGGCATGGGCGCGGACTCGGCGCGACGCCTGGCCGCCGATGGCTTCGCGGTGGGCGTGCTGTCGTCGTCGGGCAAGGGCGAGGCGCTGGCGAAGGAACTGGGCGGTGTCGGCGTTACCGGTTCGAACCAGTCCGTGGACGACCTGAAGCGTCTGGTCGACGGGGCGATGGAGCGCTGGGGGCGGATCGACGTGCTGGTCAACTCGGCCGGGCACGGTCCGCGCGGGCCCATCCTCGATCTCACAGACGACGACTGGCACGCCGGTCTCGACACCTACCTGATGTGCGTGGTTCGGGCGGTCCGGCTGGTGACGCCAATCATGCAGGCGCAGAAGGGCGGCGCCATCGTCAACATCTCGACCTACGCGGTGTTCGAGCCCGATCCGGCCTTCCCGACCTCGGGCGTGTTCCGCGCCGGGCTGGCCGCCTTTACCAAACTGTTCGCCGACAAGTACGCGGCCGACAACATCCGGATGAACAACGTGCTGCCCGGCTTCATCGACAGCCTGCCGATCCGCGAGGAGCGCCGGCAGCAGATCCCGATGCAGCGCTACGGCCACAGCGACACCGAGATCGCCGCGACCGTCGCCTTCCTGGCATCGGACGGCGCCGGCTACATCACCGGGCAGAACATCCGCGTCGACGGCGGCGTCACGCGGTCGGTGTAGGCACGGGGTCGAACGTGTTCGGCTTGTCGGTGCCGTCGCCGCGCACGAGGTAGATCGGCCGGCGAGAGATGTCGGGTACCTTGCTTTCCGCCGCCTGACGGGCCGCGAGATCCCGGTCGAAATGGCAGCGTGCCGGCATGTAGCGATAGGTCATGCCGGCGCGGCGATGGGCCGACCGGTTCGGTTGCGACCCGTGGATCAGGTGGACGTCGTGGATGGAGACCTGACCAGGCTCCAGCACGATGTCGACGGCCGTGGCTTCGTCGTACTCGTCGCGGTCGATCTCCTGGTGCAGCGTGTAGTCGCCCTCGAGGTTCTCATGGTGGCGAAACAGGCGGCCGGCCTTGTGCGACCCGGGGATGACGCGCAGGCAACCGTTGTCCGGTGTCGAACCGTCCAGCGCGACCCAGACCGTGGCGGTCTCCAGCGGACGGATCGGCCAGTACTCGCCGTCCTGGTGCCAGGGGGTGGCCTTGCCGTCGCCCGGCGGCGTGCCGAACATCCCTGCCGTCCACAGCGCGATGTCAGGCCCAATGAGCTGTTCCAGGATGTCGAGCAGGCCCGGTTCGCGCGCCATTTCGATGAAGTGGATATCGGCGCCGAGCATGTCGGGATAGAGGTCGCGGTAGTCCGGCCGGGCCGCCATCATCGCCGTGGCCCTCGCCTGCGATTCCGCGAGCAGGGCTTCCGGCACCCGGTAGTCGGGCACGATCCAGCCCTGCTCGCGGTATCTGGCGATCTCGGCCTCGGTCAGCTTCGCCACAAGAGGCTCCTGATTGCGGCTCCGGCCGGCTCGACCGGGCGAGGGCTTACGCGGCTTCACCCGCCTTGAAGCCCTCGCCGACATGCGTTGCCTTCCAGGCGGGCAACTGCTCGACGCATTCGGTCATCCAGCGGCGGATGTTCGGGTGCTGGTCAAGCGGCAGCTTGGCCCATTCGTAGAGGTGCATCGGCGAGGCGACGGCAATGTCGGCGATGGTCGGCTCGTCGCCGCAGATCCACTTGTTCTTGCTCAGACGCTCATCGAGAATGCCGGCCAGCTTGTGGAAGTTCTCCGCCTCGGCGTCGAGGATCGCCTGGTCCGGGGCGCCGCCGAGCAGCGGCTTCACGCAGTTCTCGACCAGGTAGACATAACAGGTGGGGAACCACGAGGCGGCTTCCCACAGCAGCCAGCGGTTGACGTCGGCGCGCTTGGCCGGATCGCTCGGATAGGCGCCGGTCCGGCCCAGCTTGTCGGCGGCGTACTGCAGGATCGCGTTCGATTCCCACAGTACCAGATCGCCGTCCTTCAGCGCCGGCAGGGCGGCGTTCGGGTTGATCTGCTTGAAGGCGTCGCCCTTCTGCTCGCCAGCGAAGTAGTCGACCTTCGAGAGCGAGTAGTCAGCGTCGAGAAACTTCAGGCCCGCAAGCACCTTGCGGCAATTCACCGTGATCGGATCGGCATAGACTTCCATTGACGTCCCTCCTGTGGTTTCGATGGCAGTCGTTCGATGCTGCATTTCCACGGTGCTATTGTGGGCCAAAGCGTCGTGCCACGCGAATCGTGCGAGGGAGGATGGGACGTTGGCGAGTGAAGCGGCCGCCGTGCGAACCGGAACGTTCAACTACATGAGCGATGCGGCCGAGCCGTCGCTCTATCGCAACGGCAAGGTGCTGACGCGGCGCGATCTGGACGGCAGCGACGCGGAATGGAAGGGCGTCGACCTCAACGAGTTCGACATGCCCGTCCACGACGCGCGGCAGCTTGCGGGCGCGGACCGCAAGACGCTGCTCGCCAACGGTTTCGAGATGCTCGCGCGGCCGCTACGCGACCCCGAGTTGGACTTCTTCGATCACCAGCTGGTGGTGCGCGACTATTACCCGCATTGCGCGGAGATCATCCGCGAGGCGACCGGTGCCCGGGTCGTCGCGGCCTTCGATCACAACATCCG
>CAZVLI010000038.1:0-8724 GCA_964627965.1 uncultured Rhodospirillales bacterium | reverse complement strand
TACACTCTTTCAGACGTGTGCTCTTCCGATCTATCACAACATCCGCTCCGCCGCCGGCAAGGCGAGCAAGAAGCGGATCGAGGGCGGCCAGCAGGTGCAGGGACCGGCCAGCGTGGTGCACGGTGACTACACGCTGACCAGCGCGCCGCAACGCCTGCGCGACCTGGCGCAGCCGCCTGGCCAGAACGACACGCTGCGCACGGTGCTGGGTGGAGGCGAGTCGCTCCTGGATCGCGACGAGGTCGAACAGGCGATCACCGACGGCCGCTTCGCCATCATCAACCTGTGGCGCAACATCGTGCCGGAGCCTGTCGCGGTGCACCCGCTGGCGCTTTGCGACGCCGTCAGCTTCGGGCCGGAAGACCTCGTGGTGTTCGAGATCCACTATGCCGACCGGGTTGGCGAGAACTACTTCGCCAAGCACGCCGACGGCCACCGGTGGTTCTTCTATCCCGGTCTGACCCGCGACGAGGCCTTGCTGATCAAGCAGTGGGATTCGGCCGGCCGCCTGGCGATGACCGGCGGCGAGGCGGCCGACGCCGGTGGCGGCGAGCCCTGCACGTTCAGCTTCCACAGCGCCTTCGCCGACCCGACCACGCCGGCGGACGCGCCGGAGCGCTGGTCGATGGAAGTCCGCTGCGCCGTGCTCTACGACTGAGCTAGCGGCATGCGTTAGTGGTGCGGAGGGCCATCAACGACGACCGACTACTCCGATTTGATAAGTCCCTTGAGGTAGGATCGATCCTCGTCGCTCCAGGCTTTTGGGTCCTCGCCGTGGGCGTGGGTGGCATGAAGTTCCATCAACTTCCAGACCTCGTCTTCGGTTGCGGCGACGAACATGCCCGGGCATGCCTCCATGCCGGGATAGTCCTTGCAGGCGTACGAATGTTTGCTTGCCATCGATTTCTTCCTCCAATGCAGCAGAGATCGATCAGGGGAACCTGGAATAGTTCCGCAGGCTTTCGTCGACGATCACCCACGGCTGTCGGTGATCGAGAAACACATTCGACTCGGGCTTGATCGCGGCCGGATCGTCGAGCGATCCGGCGGTGATGCCGATTTCGTCCCATCCCTCGCCCTGGAACGTCAGCGATGTGCCGCAGCGGCTGCAGAAGCCGCGCAGAATACCCGGCGAGGTTTCGCAGTAGGCAATACTGCCGCCGGTTACGGCAAAATCCTCTGGCTTCGATCCGATCCAGGTAACGAAAGCCGCGCCGATTGCACGCTGGCAGTCGCGGCAATGGCAGTTTCCGGCGTAGGTCGGCTTGCCGCTGACGCGATAGCGAACTGCACCACAGAAGCAGCCGCCATCATGGACTTCTCCTCCATCCGGCATCTCGTGAACGCTCCAAACTGTCAGTCAGGATTACAATTAGCCTTATCCGCGCATCGCCTCGTGACGGGCAATGTGCATACCGACTCTGAGCCGAACGGCAGTGCTGCGCCATGAAGAAAAATCGAGAATATGTTAGAAAATATGACATATGAACTGGACTGACTTGCCGCCGCTGAACGCCCTCAAGGCGTTCGCCGCCGTCGCCGAGGCCGGGAGCTACACTGCTGCGGGTGTCGCTCTCAATGTGAGCCACGCTGCCGTGCTTCAGCAGGTGAAGCTACTGGAAGAACGGCTTGGGGTCGCTCTGATCATCCGTGATGGCCGTAGCGTCAAGCCGACCGCTGAGGGGGCCTTGCTGGCTCATGAGCTGACATCTGCATTTACGGCGATCCACAGGGGCGTCGAGGCACTGACCGACGCGGATGCACAGCGACCAGTGCAGATTTCCATGTCGCCGGCCTTTGCAGTCAGCTGGCTGATGCCGCGACTTGTCGACTTCCAAGAGCAGCATCCCGACATAACGCTGCTGCTCAACCCGACATCGGAGGTCGTGGCTTTGCGCCCTGGCGGAATCGACGTGGCGATCCGCTACCAGGATCGGCGCACGGTTGTAGAGGGCGTCGACCCCGTCCTAAACGCTGACATGGTCGTGGTCGCTACTCCGGGTTTGATTGGGGACCAGCGCATCACCGATCCGGCTGATCTTGTCGACTTTCCGTGGTTGCAGGAACTCGGTACGCAAGAGGTCGCTGACTGGATGGCCCGACACCGGGTCAGCACGCCATACTCGCTGATGATCTCGCACATGCCAGGGAACCTGATCATGGACGCGGTGAGGCGTGGTGATGGCATCACCTACACCGCTCGGCCCTTCGTCGAGGACGAGATCAGGGCAGGGCGCTTGATCGAACTATTCTGCGAGCCGGGCTTCGGCGTTTATCACATACGGACTGGCCCCGGCGTTTTGCGACAATCGGTAAGGGCCTTCATCCGCTGGCTACGACAGCAGGCCGCTCAATGACCTGCTGCCACAACGCGACGACGGAAGCGTCAGAAATCCCTGAGCATGGTCTGGTGGTTCCACCAGGCCAGGTCGGAATGTGCGCGGATGTCGAGCTCGTGGGTCCAGGTCGAGCGGTGCTGGCGCGCGACGTGCAGATAGGTCTCGGCGACCTTCTCCGGCAGGATCAAGCCGTCTTCGGCACCCTTGGTTTCCCGCAGTTCCTGGTAACGCTCCGCGCCCAGCATCTTCCCTAGCGTGTCCGGCGCATCGACGGCGCCATCGATGAGGATGTGCGCGACGTGAATGCCCTTCGAGGCGAACTCGGCGTTCAGGGTCTGGCAGAGCATGCGCCGCCCACCCATCGCGGCCGCGTGACTGTGCTGGCCGGCGTTGCCGCGCATCGCCGCGGTCGCCGAGGTGACCAGCAGCTTGCCGCCGCCGCGCTCGACCATGAAGGGGAAGACCGTCTGCGCGGTGCGGAACAGCGCGAAGACCGCCATGCGCCAGCCAAGCTCGAAGACCTTGGGCGTGGTGTTGGCCAGCGTGCGGTTGCCGACCTGGGCGCCGAGGTTGAAGATCACGACCTCGATCGGGCCGACGTCCTTCTCCACGGCGGCGATGCGGTCCTCGATGGCGTTGTCCTCGACCGCGTTCAGCAGGTGGCCGCTGGCGCTGCCGCCGGCCGCCTCGATCTCGGCGACCAGCTTGTTCAGGCCGTCCTCGTCGGAGCGTCGGCACAGCACGGAATGATAGCCCTCGGCGGCGAAGCGCTTGCCGACGGTGCCGCCGATGCCGGCACCGGCGCCGATCACGAGACAGACAGGTTTCATTGAACGGTCCTTTCTAGACGGTGGCGACCGGAGTCAGGGGCGAGCCGACGGCGCCGGGCAGGCGCAGGCCAGGCGCGGTCAGCATGAAGCGGGTACGGCCGGCCTGGCGCAGCCAGGCGGCGAGGTCGTTGAAGTACCAGAATTCGCCCAGCGGGATGCCGAGCTTGAACAGGCAGAGCTCGTGCAGCGGCAGGAGAACGTGATCGTGGTCGGTGTCGTCTGCGGGCCGTGAGGGCGTGTGCTCGACCGCATAGTTGTCGGCGCAGATCGCGGCGATGCCCGCATCCGTGATCCACTTAAGGAGCTTGCCGTCTCGGCCGTCGAAGCTGGCGAAGGAGTTGGTCAGTTCCTCGGCATCCGGCGTGCCGCCCATCTCGATCACGCGTTCCGTGTAGCCGGTGTGCAGGCACAGCATGTCGCCGGGCTCGACCTCGATCTTGTCGGCCTCGATCACCCGCATCACGTCGTCATAGCCGGCAAAGCGGTGCGCAGTGCCGTAGTGGTGCTTCATGTCGAGCATGAACGCGCGGCCCTGGATCGGCTTCTCGGCGTAGAGGTGAATGCCGAGCGCGCTGGTGCCGGCATAGTCGGTGCCGGTTTCCTTGCCGGCGAGGTAGTCGTGCGGCCCCTTCACCTCGATGCCGGCGCGGTAGCCGTTGTAGTAGACGACCTCCGCGACGCCGTCGTCGTCGGCGTCGAACACCTGGCCGATGTGGGCGAAGCTGTCCCACTGGGTGGAATACTGCGTCCAGAGCAGCACCACGTCGTCGCAGACCACGTCCAGCGCCTTGTCCTCGAACAGGTTGAAGGGCAGGTTCACCATCGGCTTGCCCTCGCGCAGGTTCGGGCGCAGCTCGGGCGGGAAACGGCGCGGGTTGATGGCGTTGCCGCCGGGCAGGTTGAGCGGCAGCGACAGGCAGAAGCTCAGGCCCTCCTTCACTTCCGCCGCGCCCTTGCGGACCGCCTCCGGCGTCAGCAGGTTCAATCGACCGAGCTGGTCGTCGTCGCCGAAATCGCCCCAGTTGGACCCTTCCGGGCGCCGTTTCCACCGTTTTGTCATTGCCGTTTCCTCCGCTCGGTCGCCACAATCCTGATCGGAAAGCGACGGGAGGAAAAGGGCATGGCGGAGAGCCTGCGGAAAAGACTGGCCGGGCCGACGCCGGTATGCGCGCCGCTGGTGCTGAGCGCGCTGATGGCGAAGCTGGCGGCCGAGGCCGGGCACACCGCGCTCTACCTTGGTGGCGGCGCCATGGGCTACGAGAAGGTCTACCTGGAGGCCAACCTGAACGTGCCGGAGATGTGCGCGACGGGGCTTGAGGTCCGGGCGGCGGTCGATCTGCCGTTGATCTTGGATGCGGCGGCCGGCTTCGGCGATCCGATGCACATCCACCGCACCATGACGATGTGCGAGGCCGCCGGGTTCGAGGCAATCGAGATCGAGGACCAGTGGCTGCCGAAGCGGGCCCACCACCACATCGGCGTGGAGCATCTGGTCGATGAGGAGCTGATGGTCGGCAAGGTGCGCGAGGCGGTCGCCGTGCGGCGCAATCCGGACACGCTGATCATCGCGCGCACCAATGCGGTGCGGCAGATCTCCGTCGACGACGCGCTGCGCCGGCTGGAGGCCTATCGCAAGGCGGGCGCCGACGTGCTGCTGCCGATGCCGCGCACGCCGGAGGAGGTGCGTCTGTTCGGCGAGCGGCTGGGCGGGCCGATGCTGCACCTGTTGCCGCTGGGTGGCGTGACAGGCACCGGCATGACCGCGCAAGAGTTGCACGACAATGGCTTCTCGTTGCTCGTCGACACGCAGACACCGTTGATCGCCGCGTACGAGGCGATGCGATCGGTGTATCGCGAGTTGGCCGACGGCTTCGCCGTCACCTCCCGCCCGGGTGCCGAATACAACAAGCTACGCGACGAACTGCACGACACCATCGACCTGGAAGCGCTGCTCGACGTCGAGCGGCGCACGGTCGAGAAGTAGGAGACGGAGATGGTCGAGATCGTCACCGAGTCGGCGACAACGGAGGTCGCCGCTCGCGCCGATGGCGAGGCGTTGTGGCTCGACGCCGCGGCCGCCAAAGCGGCGACGGGTTGGGAACTGAAACCGGAGGGGCTATGCCAGGGGCCGGTCTGCGTGCCGGTGCCGAAGGGGCGCGAGGCTGATTTCGTCGCTGACGGCGAGATCAACATCGCCGGTTTCTGGCGCCACATGGATCGTGCGGTGGCGCACGGCGGCGACGTCTGGGTGCTGGGTGCGGCGGCCGGCGAACGGGCCGAGGCGTTGCGCGGGCTGACCGCGCTGGATTTCGAGTTGCCGGACCTTGCCGGCGTCACGCACCGGCTGTCGGATCATGCTGGCAAGAAGATCCTGCTGAGCACCTGGGCGTCGTGGTGAGGTTGTCGTAACGATCTGGCCGTGTGGCAGAAGCTTTACGACGACCTCAAGGATGAGAACTTCATGGTGGTTGCGGTCGCGATGGATAGCGACGTCGAGGCCGCGCGGCCGTGGATCGAACAGGCCAAGCCCAGCTATGTCAGCCTGATCGACCGGGAACACACCGTCGCGGCGCTCTACAACATGGTGAATGTGCCGCAAGCCGTTTGGATCGACGAGGAGGGACGCATCGTGCGGCCGGTGGAGTCCGCCGGTGCCTATGAGGGCTTCCGTGCGCTCAACCGCGAGACACGGGAGATGCCGGCCGACGTCGCGGTGAAGACCGCCAACGCCAAGCGCACCTATGTCGAGGCTGTGCGCGACTGGGTCGTCAACGGGGCGGCCAGCCGGCATGTGTTCGGTGCGGGCGATGCGTCGGCCAAGGTCAAGACGCCGACCCAGGAAGTGGAGCAGGCGCATGCCGAGTTCCGGCTCGGCCGTGCACTGCTGCGCCATGGCGACACCGCGGCGGCACAGGCGGCGTTCGAACGGGCGCGCGAGTTGCACCCGAAGTCCTGGAACATCTGGCGCCAGACGGCCGACAAGAATGAAATGGGCCTCGCCGCGGGCGCGGACTTCTGGGCCCGCGTCGATACACTCGGCCGCAACGAGTACTACGAGCCGGTCGACATGGATGGCATGCCTGACTGAGAAAGGAACCGCGATGCATATTTCCGTCGACTTTCCGTTCGCCGACCTGCTGGTGCAGGCGCAGAACGAGAAGAAGGGGGTCACGCTGCACATGCGCAGTGGCGAAAAGTTTCAAGGCCGGGTGGACGGCGTGTCGCCGCACAACGTCATCCTTGCCGAACTCGTCGGGCGTGAGTTCTACAGCGCGGTGGTGAAGATCGACGACATCTCGGCAATCGAGATCCGCGCGCGGGACAGCTAGGCCGGCGCCGTCCCGCCGTTGTCGCGGGGCGGTGAGCGCGCGTTCTGCTAGGCTGGGCGGCGGTCCGAAGGGGCTGAAGGCATGGCACTGAAAGGTCGCAACCAGGGGACAGTGGTTAGGCGGTCCGGCTCCTTCGTCGGGACGCTGCTGGTGATCCTCGTGCTGGTCGGCGCATTGGCCGCAGGTGGCATCTTCTACCTGCGCTACCAGGAGGCGACCGACGCGCTGGAGCCGCAAGTGGCCGCGGCGCCGACTGCGCCGGCACCTGCGCCGAAGGCTGACCCGGAACCCGAGCCAGAGCCGGAACCGAAGCCCGAGTCAGCCGCTGAACCCGAGCCGAAGCCTGAACCGCAAACCGAGGCGGTGGCAGAGCCGGAACCGAAGCCGGCACCGACGACCGAGACGACCGCGCCCGCGCCGGCCGTCGTCGTCGAGAAGCCCGCCGAGCCGACCGCACCAGCGCCTGCGCCGCAGGCCGCACCGACGCCCAAGGAGACGAAGGAGACCGTCATGGCCGAAGCGCACCCCGAGGTCGCGCGTGCCGCGAAGTTGCTGGCGGACGGCGAGACCAATGCGGCGATCGGCGCGCTGATGACGCTGGCCAAGGAGGGCGTGGCGGCCGGGCAGCGGATGCTGGGCCTGCAATATGCGCGCGGCGAGGGCGTCGAGCGTGAGCCGGAGAAGGCGGTCGAGTTGTTCCGCGCCGCCGCCGACCAGATGGACGCCGAGGCGCAGTACTACCTGGGCTACGCCTATCTCGACGGCATGGGGGTGGAAGCCGACCAGGTGGCGGCGCTCGCATGGTTCATGCACTCGGCCGCCAACGGCTACGGGCCGGGCCGGGAGGAACGCGACCGCGGCCTGGCGGCGGTCGACATGGGCGGCATGATCCAGGCGGAATCTAAGTCGCGCGAGCGCGGCATGCCGCCGTTCCCCGCCGGCTGGCTGGCCGACGATGAAAGCGGCGTCGAGGTCTGGAGCCCGCCGTGGTATCGCAACGGCACCTTCAAGGTGAAGGTCGCGGTGCCGGCGGTCGACGGCAAGGCGCACGGCGAAGGGCGGGTCGACGTCACTGCGCAGATGTCCGGCCGCAGCGACAACTTCTTCGAAGGCACGTTCGTCAACGGCTATCTGCTCGACCCGGCCTACAACGGCGAGCCGCCGATCCTGACGGCCACCGGATACGTCGTGCATCCGCTCGACGCGGGCGCGATCGGGCACGCCGGTGTCGACCGCTCCTGGCGGCAGTCGGAGCTCGACGACATGCGGATCAGGAAGTGCGGGTTCAGCCACTCCGCGATCTACGTCGTGATGAAAGCCGACTTCACCGAGATTGATGACGCGGTGATGCAGGGCATCGGTGTCGGCGCGGTGCAGGCGCTGGGCCGGATCTGCCCGGTGAAGGCGCACGAGCAGTCGCGCGTCTACCTTCTGCCCGCCTATCACCAACGGCAGTTCGATCGCGGCGACGAGACCTACGAGCCGCAACTCGCCGAGGTCTACGTCTATATCGACAGCGACAACGCCAATCCGGACGGCTGGTCGATCCAGCTCAAGAACTACGCCAAGCGCGCGCACGAGGAGCGGCTCCGCAAGGAGGAGCAGGAGCGCAAGCAGCGCGAGCGGGAGGAGCAGAAGCGGCGCGAACTGGCCGCCGCCGCGACGCGCGAGATGCCCGACATTCGCGGCTTCTCGCTCGGCATCAGCTTCGACGAGTTCAAGGCACAGCTTGGCGATGACGCGGTGGAGTGGACGCCGAAGCTGAAGCCTGGCCACAAGATGCCGGCTTTCACCGATTTCGAGCAGAAGGTGAAGCTCGCGGACGGCGCCACCTTCACGGCGATCTTCGCGTCGGCACAGAACGACTCGCGCCTGATGGTGCTGGTCTACGAGCAGTACATCCGGAGCGGTCCGACGATGGACCAGCTCCGCGGCCAGCTCTACGACAAGTACGGCAAGCCTGATAGCGAGGCGGGCGGCCGCACCTGGCAGACATGGTGGCTGCGCTCGATGCTGGACAACGAGCCGAAAGGCGCATTCCTGAAGGGGCGCATCACGTCGGGCAATGACGGCAAGGCCGACTACCTGCGGCTGATCCTCAACGACTACAACCTGGTCCGCCACGACGAGCGCGTGCGCGTGCAGGCGCGGCGTCAGGCCGAGATCGACAAGTTCGAGGAAGGCAAGTCGGACGAGGTGAAGTTCTAGCGGAAGCGGGCGCGCAGG
>CAZVLI010000037.1:0-12475 GCA_964627965.1 uncultured Rhodospirillales bacterium | reverse complement strand
ACGGGGTGCGGTTCTGGAATCCGAACAGCACGCCGATGCCGCGCGTCGTCGACTGCGCCAGCAGGCGCGCGCCGTTGCCGTTGCGCTCGGCCAGGGCATCGAGAATCCAGCCGTAGCCGTCCGGCACTTCGCGGATCTGCGCCAAGTTGATCAGGACCGGCCGGCCGGTGGCGCGGCTGATGTCGACCATCCAGCCCATCTCGCTGTCGAGCTTCGCCCGTAGCGACGGCTCGTCCTCGCCGCGGATCGCGGACGCCGCCTCGACGATGCCGCGCTTCTGCTCGCCGAGCGCGGCGCAGATGCCCTTGAGTTCCTCCACCGTGGCATGGGTGCCGGGCACCACGTCGCCGTCGGGCGTGAGGTGAAGGGGCGTGCGCGACGTCGAGAAGCCGAGCGCGCCGGCGGCCATGGCCTCGGCCACCGTGTCGTGCATGGCGGCGATCTGGTCGTCGCTGGCCGGCTTGTTCTCCAGTGCCGCCTCGCCCATGGCGTAAAGCCGCACCGCGCAGTGGCCGACCAGGCCGCCGACGTTGACGCCCTTCGGCATGGTGTCGAGGGCGTCGAGATACTCGCCGTAGGTCTCCCAGTTCCAGGGCATGCCGGAATCGATGCTCTTGGCCGGCACGTCCTCGACCGACTCCATCAGCCGTGCCAGGTAGGAGCGGTCGGCTTCGCGGCAAGGTGCGAAGGTGACGCCGCAATTGCCCATCACCACCGAGGTGACGCCGTGCCAGCACGACGAGGAGGCAATCGGGTCCCAGGTGATCTGCGCGTCGAGATGGGTGTGGATGTCGACGAAACCCGGCGTGACCAGGTGGCCGTCGGCATCGACCGTCTCGCGCGCCGGGCCGTCGACCTTGCCGACCTCGACGATGCGCTCGCCCGTGATGGCGACGTCGGCGCGCCGCGCGGGCGCGCCGGTGCCGTCGATCACCGAGCCGTTCCGGATGACGAGATCGTAGGTCATCTGCTTCTCCTGCCTCGGTGCCGCGGCTCAGCCGCCGTAGAAGACCGTGTCGCCCAGGTCCTTCATCCACAGGATCGCGTCGTCGGCACGTCCCTCGGGCTGCTTGGCGACATTGGCGTTGGTGACCTGGCCGAGGATGATGTGGTGGTCGCCGTGCGCGACGATCTCGGCGACCTCGCACTCCACGTGCGCGATGGCGTCGTCGAGGACCGGGTGGCCGTTGGCGCCAGCGTGGTAGGGCTGGCCGGATAGCATGCCGGCTTCCTTCACGGTCGGCTTGAAGAAGGCGAAGGCCGCGCCCTGGCCGCCCTTGCCGAGCATGTTCAGGTTGAACGCCTTGGTCTTCTGGATCAGCGCGTAGGCGCCGGAGTCGGCCTTCACGCCCACCGCGACCAGCGGCGGCTCGAACGACGTCTGCGTCACCCAGTTCACGGTCGCGGCGGTCACGTCGTCGCCCTGCTCGGCGGTCATCACGTAAATGCCGTAGGGGATCATCCGCAGCGCGGTTTTCTTGGCGTCGGCGTCCATTGGGTCCCTCCTGTTCGTTGCTTTGATTGTGGCTAGGCTAGCACCTCGGCGACCTTGCCGTCCTTGCCGACCAGCACCTGGCTGACGCCGTAGCCGGCCTCCGCCGGGATGGTCAGCGTGCGGCCGCGTTCGTGCGGCGCCAGCTTCGGCTGCACGCGGACCACGGTCCAGGCGCGCGCGGCCTCCAGCACCGCCGCCACCGTGTCGAACGCGGCCAGCCGGCGAAGGTTCATCATCGTCGGAAAAACGATGGTGCGCTGGCCGGCCTGGGCATCGTCGATCGCCTGCTGCGGACGGATCCAGACCGACTCGGTGCTTTCCTCGCCGTCGTGCACCGCGTGCTGGTCGGCCGGCGCGGCGCCGATGAAGAAGTGCGTGTCGAAAATCTTCGGCTGCGTGACCGGCGTGACCCAGTGCGCGTAGTGCGCCAGCTGACCGGCGCGCAGTTCCAGGTCTTCCGCCGCGCACATCTCGTGAATGCCGATCTCGTCCTCCAGCACCGCGGTCAGGTACTTCTCGCGCAGCGGCGCCACCTCGGCCTCGCTCAGCAACTCGTCGACGCCGCGCTTCGAGGCATAGAGCACGCCGCACTCCTCGAATGCCTCGCGGATCGCCGCGACGCGGAAGCGAAGCGCCTCGTCGTCGAGGTGCGAGGTGCGCCGCGTGTGCTGGCGCACGCGCGGGTCGGCATCGCCCGGATCGATCTTGCCGCCGGGGAACACCAGCGCGTTGGAGAAGCTGTCGATCTGGTGATGGCGCAGCACCATGAACACTTCCAGCCCCTCGGCGCCGTCGCGCACCAGCAGGACGGTGGCGGCCTCGACCTGGATCTGCTGCTTCGGTGCCTCGCTCATGGCCGTGCCCAACAGGACACGGCCTGCTCATCAATGTGAGCGTGCTGTTGCGCGCTCACGCGGCTTTCCTCGCGCGCTCTGCCGCCGTCGGCAGCTTCTTCAACTCGGGCATCACCTTCTCCGCGAATAGCGTCATGTTTCGCTTCGCTTCCTCGTGCGGCATGCCGGCATAGGAGAACACGCCGACGAAGCTGTCCGCGCCGGTGCGGTCGGAAACGTCGACGATCTTCTCCACGCACATCTCCGGCGTGCCCCAGACCTGCAGGTTCATGAAGAAGTCGATGGCGCCGTCGGCGCCGTACTGCTGAATCTTCTCCGACATCTTCCCGTAGTATTCGTAGCCCTTGGTGGTCTTCAGGTGGTCGCCGGCGAACTGGTAGTGGTCCAGCACCGTCTGCCAGTAGCCGCCGATATATTCGCGTGCCTTCTCGTAGGCGCGGTCCCTGTCCTCTTCGCAGAACACCCAGCCGGCCGAGATCGGCGGCGGCGCGTCGGTGCCGTTCACCTCGTGGAACACCTTGCGGTAGGCGTTGAGTTCGTTCTCGACCTCCTTCCACGGCTTCTGCGGGATGATCAGGATGCCGACGCCGAGCCGCGCCATGATCTGCGAGCTCTCCGGCGAAACGGCGGCCGCGTAGGTGCGGTCGCGGAAGCTCTTGAACGGTTCCGGCCGGATCGCGGCGCGAGGCTGCTTCACGAACTTGCCGTCATACTCGCACCAGCCGCGCTCCAGCCCTTCCAGCAGCATCTCCGCGCATTCCACGAAGCGCTCGCGGCTCTCGCTCATGGGCAGGCGGAAGCCCTCGAACTCGACCTTGCCGGCGCCGCGCCCCAGCCCGAGGATCACCCGCCCGCCGGAGATGTTGTCCAGCATCGAGATTTCCTCGGCCGCGCGCATCGGGTCGTGCCACGGCAGCACGATCACCATCGAGCCGAGCTTCGCGGTCTTGGTCCGCCCCGCCATGTAGGTGAGGAACTGATAGACATCCGGGCACATGGTGTAGTCGGTGAAGTGGTGCTCGACCGACCAAACCGACTCGAAGCCCAGCGGCTCGATCATGTCGGCGAGCTTCAGGTCTTCCTGGTAGACCTGCAGGTCGGTCCGCTCGTGGCCCGGGTTCTGGAAGATGATCGCGCTGCCGACATGCATGGCCGTCGCTCCCGTGTCCTGATTTGTAAGCTTGCTTACCTTCAAGGGTGCCACATCGCCCCGGCGGCCGGAAGCGATTCCTGACGTTGACGTAAACGGAAGGCGCTTGGAGCGGTCAGGCGCGGCGCGGTATGCTCCCGCCGCCATTTTCGGGAGAGAACGCGATGAACGCGATGCCGGCGGAGAAGCTCGATACGGGCTGCATGGACGAGCTGAGCGCGCTGCTCGGTGACCGCTTCACCACCAGCCAGGCGGTGCGGGATCATCACGGCCAGGGCGAGGCCTACCACACGCCGGCTTCGCCGCTGGCGGTCTGCTTTCCGCAGTCGACCGAGGAAGTGCAGGCGATCGTGAAGATCTGCGCCGCGCACAAGATGCCGCTCATCCCGTACGGCGCCGGCACCAGCCTGGAGGGCCAGACGCTGGCCACCCATGGCGGCATCACGCTCGACATGACGCAGATGGGCGGCATCCTGCGCGTCTCGGCGGAGGACATGGACTGCACGGTCCAACCCGGCGTGACCCGCGAGCAGCTCAACACCGACCTGCGCGCAACCGGCCTGTTCTTCCCGATCGATCCCGGCGCCAACGCCTCCATCGGCGGCATGACCGGCACCCGCGCGTCCGGCACCAACGCGGTGCGCTACGGCACCATGCGCGAGAATGTGCTCGGCCTGACCGTGGTGCTGGCCAACGGCGAGGTGATCAAGACCGGCGGCCGGGCGCGCAAGTCGTCGGCCGGCTACGACCTCACCCGCCTGTTCGTCGGCTCCGAGGGCACGCTGGGCGTGATCACCGAGATCACCCTGCGGCTCTACGGCATTCCGGAGGCGGTGAGCTCCGCCGTCTGCGCCTTCCCCGGCCTGGAGGAAGCGGTCAACACCTGCATCATGACGATCCAGACCGGCGTGCCGGTGGCGCGCATCGAACTGGTCGACGACGTCACCATCCAGGCGATGATCAACTACTCCAAGCTGGAGGGCTTCGAGCCCAAGACCTACCTGTTCTTCGAGTTCCACGGCACCGAGGCGTCGGTGCAGGAGCAGGCCGAGACGGTGGAGATGTACGCCAAGGAATTCGGCGGTTCCGACTTCCGCTGGACCACCAAGGCCGAGGAACGCAACAAGATGTGGAAGGCGCGCCACGATGTGCACTTCGCCAACAAGGCGATGCGCCCGTCGAACCAGCAGGGCATGGCGACCGACGTCTGCGTGCCGATCTCGCGCCTGGCCGAATGCATCATGGAGACCAAGCGCGATCTGGACGAGAGCGGCCGACGCTCCGGCTTCGTCGGCCACGTCGGCGACGGCAACTTCCACATGGGCATCGCTGCCGACTACAGCGATCCGGAAGAGCGCGCCTCGGCCTTCGCCTTCCACGAGCGGCTGGTGAAGCGCGCCGTGGCGATGGGCGGTACCTGCACCGGCGAGCACGGCATCGGCACCGGCAAGATGAAGTACATGGAGCTGGAGCACGGCGCGCCGGCGGTCGAGGCGATGCGCGCGCTCAAGCGCACCTTCGATCCCGACAACATCATGAACCCGGGCAAGGTGGTCGACATATGAGGCTGCGCCAGGCGCCATTGGCGCTGCTGCTGGCGCTGGTCATGCTGGCCGGCGCCGCCAGCGCGGCGTGGGCCCAGTCCGCCTACCTCGCCGGCATCTACGACAGCAAGGGCACCAACCCCGACGGCAGCGGCTATACCGGAACCGCTATCATCGAGCATCACGCCGGCCTGCTCTCCGTGGAGTGGAACATCAACGGCGAACGATTCCTGGGCTTCGGCAAGGTCAGCAAGAGCCAGCTGCTGGTGAACTGGGGCGAGCAGAACCTGGTCATCTATGACATCACCGAGGGCGGACGGGTCTTGCGCGGTAGCTGGGGCGGCGGTCGCGGCACGGATGTGCTGACCCGCCGTTGAGCCAGCCGCACCCCCACGCACCGATCCGCACCGACCGTCTAGAACTGCGCCCGGTCGGGCCGGAGCATGAAGCCGACTTCGTCGCCTTCTACGGTGACCCCGAGGTCATGGCGATCCGCAAGTACGGCGTGATGGACGCGGACCGCGCCCGCGAGCAGCACGCCAAGCTGATGGCGCATTGGGACAAGCACGGCTTCGGCATGTACGCGGTCTTCGTCGACGACGTCTTCGCTGGCGAGGCGGGCTTGCGTTGGCGCGACGACTCTCCGGAGGTGGAGATCAGCTACGGCCTGCTGTCGGCCTTTCGCGGCCAGGGCTACGCCACCGAGGCGGCGCGCGCGCTCATGGCCTATGGATTCGAAGCCTTGAAGCAGCCGCAGCTCGTCGCCTACTCGCGCTCCGACAATCTCGGTTCGCACCGTGTCTTGGAGAAGCTCGGCATGACCTTCCGCGCCTTCCACCCGCGTGGGGAGGCGGGCATCCAGTCGCATGAGGGCGTTGTTTCCTACACCAAGGACGCGCCCTAGGGATTCCGACGGCGACGCTGGTGCACTAGAATCGCGCCCGGTTGAGGAGACGCGCATGAAGATCACGAAGATCGAGAGCCTGCACTGCGACGCCGGTTGGCGGAACCTGTCGTTCCTGAAGATCACCACCGACCGCGCCGGCCTGGTCGGCTGGTCAGAGTACAACGAGAGCTACGGCAGCGCCGGCCTCTCCGCGGTCATCGCCGGCATGGGCGAGAACCTGATCGGCAAGGACCCGCGCGAAGTCGGTGCCTTGTCCGCTTTCCTCTATGCGGGGACGCGCGCCGCGCACGGCGGTTTGATCCAGCAGGCCATCGCGGCGATCGAGAACGCCCTGATGGACATCAAGGCCAAGGACCTCGGTGTGCCGGTCTACGATTTGCTCGGCGGCAAGGTGCGCGACCGGCTGCAGCTCTACTGGTCGCACTGCGGTTCCTACCGTTTCGAGCACGCCGCGACGATCGGCAAGCCACCGCTGCGCAGCCTCGACGACCTGCGCGCGCTCGGTGACGAAGTCGCGGCGCAAGGATTCCACGGCCTGAAGACCAACATCTTCCGGTTCGACGTCGACGAGCCGTACATGCACCAGCCCGGCTTCAATCGGGGCCCCGGCAGCCCGGAGCTGAACTGGAACAGCAAGCTGCTTCGCATGCTCCGCGCCCAGCTGCACGCGCTGCGCGAGGGCGCCGGCGTCGACATGGACATCCACCTCGACCTGAACTTCAACTTCAAGACCGAGGGATACCGTCAGGTCTGCCACGCGCTGGACAATCTCGACCTCGCCTGGATCGAGATCGACCTCTACGACCCGGCGGCGCTGGCGCTGATCCGCGCCGGGTGCCACACGCCGATCGCGTCGCTGGAATCGATCTTCGGCCGGCGCGGCTTCCGGCCCTACCTGGAGAACCAGTCGGTCGACGTCGCCATCGTCGACGTGCCCTGGAACGGCATCCTCGAGTCGCGCCACATCGCCGCGATGTGCGAGGCCTACGAGGTGAACTGCGCGCCGCACAACTTCTACGGCCACATGTCGACACTGATGAGCGCGCACTTCTGCGCCTCGTTGCCGAACTTCCGGGTCATGGAGATCGACATCGACGACGTGCCCTGGAAGGACGACCTCGTCACCCACCCGCCGGTGATCGAGCAGGGCCATCTGGTCGTGCCGGACCGTCCCGGCTGGGGCGCCGACATCAACGAGGCGGCGGTGAAGAAGCATCGTCCCAAGCGCAGGCGGCGCTAGGCCGGGCGCAACCTCTCGCGCAGGAAAGCGAGCGTCTTCTCCAGCGCCACCGGGCTCTGGTGATCGGTGAGCGTCGCGTGCTGGGCGCCGTCCAGCTCCAGACCGTCGAAGCCGTCGCCATACTCGGCGCGTAGCCGTGCGAACTTCGCCGGTCGGCACAGCACGTCGTGGCGATAGCGGAAACCGATCACGTGCCCCGTGCCGCGTTGCGCCACCGCCGCCTTCGATGCCGCGAGTTCCTCGTCCGACATCGACAGCGCCGCCGGCCCGAACACCGGCAGCGACGGCTGGGCCGCCACCGGCGCGACGACGCCCGGCTCGGTCACGAGCGCCAGCACGAAGTTGCCGGTCAGGCACATGCCGATCAGGCCGATGCCGTCGCCACCGTTCTCCTCGTGCGTCGTCTGGCACAGCGCCCGCAGCCAGGTGGTGAGCGGATGCGTGGCGTGGCGCGCGAACAGGTTGATCTCGTTGGCGATGCAGATGCGCACGAAGTTGCCCGGCAGGTTGAACTTTCCCGGCTTGCCGAACAGCAACGGCACCACGAGGCGATAGCCTTCGTCCGCCAGCCGGTCGAGGAAGCGCAGGCAGCCCGGCGTCAGGCCCGGCAGTTCGTGCATTACCACCACCGCCGGTCCCTGTCCGCGGCGGTAGACCCAGTGCTCGATACCGCCATGCGCGAAGGGCGCGGGCGGTTCGTAGCCGTCGAGGTCGGGCGGCCAGGCGCTCATGCCCGGACCAGCAGTCCGTCCGGCGACGAGGCGTAGTGGGTCAGCGTCCGGTCTGCGTGCCGTAGCCGCCACGACAGCATCGCTTGCGCGTAATCGAGGATGGTCGGTGCCAGGGTCGGATCGCTGGCACGGTTGTGCAGTTCGCCGGGATCTTCCTTCAGGTCGAAGAACAGCGGCGGCAGCGCGTCGAAGTGCACGTACTTGTAGTGCTCGTCGCGGATCACCGCGAGCGAGCACTGGTCCATCGTCAAACCCAGCGGCCCTTCCGGCTTGGAATAGAACACGTCGCGGAAGTCGTACTCCCAGTGCACGTGCGGGCGCCAATCCGCCGGCGGGTCGTCGTGGCAGAACGGCAGGACGGAGCGTCCGTCGCACTGCCGCGGGATCACGCCGCCGAGCCAGTCGAGGATCGTCGGCATGGTGTCGATGGTCTCGGTGAACTTGTCGACGATGCTGCCGCGCGTCGCATCGGCGGCGCCGGATGGGTCGCGGACCACGAGCGGAATGCGGTAGCTGCCGTCGAAGTAGCCCATCTTGCCCAGCAGGTGGTGGTCGCCGAGCTGCTCGCCGTGATCGCAGGTGAAGACGATCAGCGTGTTCTCCCACTGCCCGGTTTCAGCCAGGTAGTCGAAGACGCGGCCAAGCTGGGTGTCGATCTCGCTCATCAGGCCGTAGTAGCTGGCCCGCATCTGCCGCACCTCGTCCTCGCTCATGTCGCGCGCGAAGGAGCCGCCGTCGCGGAAGAAGCCGGACTGGTGCACGTGGTCGAGATAGAAGCGCAGCATCGGGTGCTGCTGGGCCTCTGCCTCGGCGCTGACCGCGCGCACCGGCGGGCTCATCTCGTCGGGCGTGTACATCTCGTTGTAGGGCGCCGGCGCGATGAACGGCGGGTGCGGTCGGTAGTAGCCCAGGTGCAGGAACCAGGGCCGGCCGGCCTTGGAGCGCAGGTAGTGCAGCGCCCGGTCGGTGAAGAAGGCGGTGTCGGAGAGTTCCGCCGGAATGCGCGAAGGCCGCGACGTGGCGCCGGCCTCGCTGCCGGGCTCGATCCCCTCGGGCAGCCAGATGTTCTCGCGCGGCTCGGGCAGCTTGAAACCCTGGCTTGCGACCCAACCGAAGTAGGCGTCCATCGACGGCTCGAACACGCCGACCGGGCGCCAGCCGTCCATGATGTCGCCCAGCACCCGGAAGCGCGGATCGTTCGGCGATGTGGTGCGCGGGTCCGGCGTGGTCGTGGTGTAGCCGACCAGCGCCGGGTCGTAGCCCAGCTTCCGTGCTTCCTTTGCCAGGTTGGTGAACCGGGCGTCGAGCGGGATGGTGTTCTGCACCGCCCGGTGCGTCATCTGGTAGAGGCCGGTCAGCAGCGAGGCGCGCCCCGGTCCGCACGGCACCGTCTGCGTGTAGTGGTTGCGGAAGGTGACGCCGGCCTCGCACAGCCGGTCGATGTTCGGCGTGCGCAGGACCGGATCGCCGAGCTTGGCCAGGATGTCGCCGCGCCACTGATCGACGACGATGAGCAGCACGTTGCGGAAGGTAGTCATATCGCCCCCTCGGTCAGCCACCGACTCAACCGGCGGCGGCCCCGATGGTCGAGGCGAAATGCGACCACTTCAAGTCATGAGACCAGCGGCGCCACGTCCTTCATGAACCGCTCCATGCGCGCCAGCGAATTCTCCAGCGGCGGTGTGCGGAAGTCGAAGATCACTTCCTCCACGCCCAGCGCCTCGTAGGTGCGGATATCCTCGGCGATCTGGCCCGGTTCGCCGGCGAACATGGCGCGTTCCTGGCCGGCCGCGACCTGGCCCGGGTCGTAGGACGGCGCCTTCAGCGAGATGGTCAGCGCATCGAAGTCACGGCCCTCGGCCTCGGTGAGGCGCTTCAGCTCGTCCAGCTTGGCCTGGAATTCCGCCGGCGGCAGCGGCGAGGCGGCGGTCGCGCCGACCGGATGCCAGCCGTCGCCGAGGCGGGCGGTTCGGCGCAACGCCGCCTTGGAATGACCGCCGATCCAGATCGGCGGGTGCGGGTTCTGCACCGGGTGCGGCTGGCAGTGCAGCGACTTGAACGAATAGAACTCGCCGTCGTGGGAGACCGGGTCCTGGGTCCAGCACTTCTTGAAGATCTCGATGTATTCGTCGCTGGCCCGTCCGCGCCTGTCGAAGTCCGGTGCGCCCAGCGCCTCGAACTCCTCGCGTAGCCAGCCGACGCCGACCCCGACGGTCACGCGGCCCTTCGACAGCACATCGATGCTGGCCAGGATCTTTGCCGTCACCAGCGGATTGCGGTGCGGCAGGATCATCACCGAGGTGACCAGGCGCAGCTTCTCGGTGATGCCGGCGACGTACGACATCAGCGTCAGCTGCTCCAGCGCGTCGCCCTGGCCCGGGAAGCTGCCGTCGACGGTGTAGGGGTAGGGACTGTCGAACTCGGTCGGGAAGACGATGTGGTCGGCGACCACCACCGTGTCGAAGCCCATCGTCTCGGCATCGCGTACCAGACGGCTGAGCGCGTCCGGCTCGCCCATCGGGCCCCTGGTCGGCAGGTAGAATCCAAAGCGCATCGTGCCGCTTCCCCATTCAGTTGATTGCCGACAACTGTTGGGGATCGGCCGGCCGATGACAAGCCGCGCTAGTTCTCGCGCGGCGGCGGCGTCTTGTACTGCGAGGGATCGTCGTTCTGGCGCCGGTCGGGGCCGTCGAACGGGCGCTGCTTCTTGCGCCGGTCGGGACCGAAGTAGAGCGGCGCCTCGACGAAGACGCGGTTGCGTTCCAGCATGTGGATGAAGGTCTTGTAGACCCCGTCCAGCGCCACCGGCTTGCGCAGCGTGTAGTCGGCGCCGGCGTCGCGCGCCTGCTGCACCAGCCGGCGGTCGGCGTGACCGGTCAGCACGATCAGCGGCACGAACTGAATCGGGCCTTTCGAGCTGCGGATCAGCTTCACGAACTCCAGCCCGTTCAACGGGTCCATCGCCGAGTCGGTGAAGATCACGTCGGGATACCAGTTCATCAGATCGGCGAAGGCATCGGCCGCGTCGGTGAAGCCGTGCACTTCCTTGATCCGCATGCTGTTCAGCACCGCCTTGACGATGTGCAGCATGTACTGGTTGTCGTCGACAACCATCACCGCGAGGTTGGAGAAATCGTAGTTGCGCGCCATGAAACGTTACACAGATCGAGGACGTCGCGACCCCGCGAAGCTGCCACGAAGATAGGCAGCGACACTTACCAATTGGTTGCTTTGCAACGTTTCTGTCACAGCCCGGCCTTGGCGAAGAGCGGGTCGAGCGCCGTGTCGACGGTCGGAGCGGTGCGGCGGATGTAGTCGAGCAAGGCGACTTCGTTGCCGTCCAGCTCGCCGTCGGCCAGCAGACGCTCGGCCAGCCATTCCGCCTCCGCCCGGTCGACCGCGGCGCGGGTCATCGGACAGGGTCCGGCGGCAGGCGGGGGCGGCGGCGGCGTCTTCGGATCGTCGTCGCGCAGTGCCTGGCCGATACGGCTCTTCAGGCCGGCACCCATCGCTTTCATGAAGGCGCCGGTACCGCGGCGCTCGTCCAGCCAGGCCTCGCGGCGCATCGCCTCGTCGCGGTCGACGACCTTCGGCGCGCCCTCGGGGTACATCAGGTGGTGGCCAAGCGCCTCGACGTAGAGCGTGCGCCAGCCGGCGGTGTTCTTCTTACCGGCGGTGGCGCGATTGAGATCGAACAGCAGCTCCGCCTCGCGCCGGCTGATCGTCAGGCTGCCGTCGCCGCCTGCGCCGAACACGACCGCGCGGATCACGTCCAGGTCGGCATCGTCGATGATGCCGGAGCGCCGGCGTTGCGGGCCGAACAGTACCGTGCCGCCGCCGATCACGGTCTGTTTCACCCCGTCCAGGGCCAGCTCGACCAGCGCCGGCTGCGCCACCTTCACGCGGTGCAGGATATTGACCAGCAGGGCGAATTCGGTGGCGTCGTCGATCTTGCCGTCGTGGTCGATCAGCTCGGCCAGGAAACCGACATCCGCGTCCGACACGTAGCCGGCCGGCTCCTGGCGCCACACGAAGTAGTCGGTCAGGGCCTCGACGAAAAAGTCGTACCAGGCCGGATCGTGCCCCGCCGTGCCCTGCTCGTTCAGGTGGAACAGCAGCCGCACTTCGTCCGGCCCGACCACGCCGTCGGCGAACACCTCGCGGCGCAGGCGCAGCACTTCGTCGGAATCGATGCCGTGGCTGAGGATCTCATCCGCCAGCTTCAGCTTTTCCGGGCTCAGGTCGTTGCGATGGATCACGGTGTCTGTCCCATTTCTGGATCGACGCACCGTAGCCGGCGAGGGTAAACGTTCGCTTAGCCCTGCACCTATTCGGTTCTTGACCCTCCAGTGGCTGGAGGGTGCATATCCGGTGCATGTCGACTCAATCCGAACACGCCTGCTGCCACGGACACGCCGTTGAGAAGCAGCCCGAGCCGGTCTCCGAGCACGCCGCCGGGCACTGCCACGCGCATGGCCACGCCCATCACGACCACGCCGCGCCGACCCGCGGCGTCGGCACCCGCTCCTACATCTGCCCGATGAGCCCGGGTCG
>CAZVLI010000036.1:0-12592 GCA_964627965.1 uncultured Rhodospirillales bacterium | reverse complement strand
GATCTTCCTGACCTCCAAAGACGACGAAATCGACGAGGTGCTGGGCCCGCTCGGCCACCCGAGCTACGCGCAGTACGCTCGCGACATCAAGGCGTCCGGCGAGCATCTGCTGGCATTGATCAACGACATCCTCGACATCGCCCGTGTCGATACCAACCACCTGGACCTCGACGAGGCCGAGCTGGACGTCGGCGATCTCGTTCAGCACATGGCACGCATGGTCGATCGGCAGGCGCGCGAGGCCGGCGTGCATCTCGACGTCGACGCCCCGCCCGACGTGGCGTCCGTCGCCGGCGACGAGCGCCGTCTGCGCCAAGTGGTGCTCAACCTGCTGTCGAACGCGATCAAGTTCACCATGGCGCCGGGCCGGGTCAGCCTTACGGTAACAGTCGACGGCGATGACGTCGTGATTGCCGTTGCCGACAACGGCATCGGCATGACGCCTCGGGAAGTCGAGATCGCACTGCAGCGCTTCGGCCAGGTCGAGAACGACCACGCCCGCCATTTCGAGGGTGCTGGCCTCGGTCTGCCCCTGGCCGCCGAGCTGGTGAAGCTGCACGGCGGCGCACTCAGTGTCGACAGCGAGCGCGGCGTCGGCACCACCGTGACGGTGCGCCTGCCCGCCTATCGCGGCGAAGTCGCTTCCGCCGCCTAGCCCTGTCGTACGCGGCCGCGCGGGTCGCCGAAGCGGTCGGTCAGCACGTCCTCGAAGTCCATGCCCTCGGTGGCGAACCAGCTGCCCGGCCGGGTCGTGAAGGCATCCGCCTGCCACGGCGCGCTTGGCTCCTCGCCGGCGGCCAGCGCCTTGGCCTGGGCCAGCAGGGTGCGGCGGAATTTCACCACCGCGGCGTCCGTGGCGGTGAGCGTCTCCCGGGTACGGTCGACGATGTAGCCCTGGCTCTGCTGGATCATCAGATCCTGCTCCGCCAGGCCCTTCACGCCGGTGAAGGTCCGGTGCTTCTGCTCGTCGCGGTCGATCTGGAACTCGTTGGCGCGGTTGCGCACCGGCACATAGTCCGGCCCGAGCTCGGCAATGATGCCGTGGCCCTTGGCGAGCTTGGCGCGTTCCTCGTCGCCGATCTCGCGCTCCGGGTTCCAGGCATAGCAGTAGATCCAGGCCGAACGGTCGTCGATCGGCACCGTGGTGAAGCCGAAATAGGTTTCGCCCGGCAGCGTCGACGGCCCGGTGCCGTGGCTCGGCAGCATGAACTGCGTCATGCGCCAGTAGATGCCTTCCTCGTCGGCCTGGCGCGCGCCGCCGACCACAAAGCCGACGTCGTGCTCCAGGATCTGGAACTTCGGCATCGGGTCGTTGCGGATCCAGCGCAAGCGGCGTGCGTCGGCCGGCGCGTCCGGGTTCTCGTTCGAGGGCACCGACGGCGCCGGCATGTGCAGGAAGGAAAAGTGCGAGGTGTCGAGATCGCCCTCCATCACCTGCGCCCAGTTGCACTCGATCAGTTGCTTGGTGACGTAGCGGCGCGACGCGGGCAGCAGCCCGAACTCCAGCTTCGGCACCTCCGGCATGCGCTCAGGCGGGCCGAGCCAGGCCCACACGATGTCGCCGTACTCGCGCGTCGGATAGGCCTTGATCCGCACCGTGTCGTGCTGGCGCGAGCCCGGCGGCACGTTCGGCAGGTCGACGGCCTTGCCGGTCACGTCGAACTTCCAGCCGTGATAGACACAGCGCAGCCCGCACGCCTCGTTACGGCCGTAGAACATGCCGGCGCGCCGGTGCGGGCAATAGGCGTCGACCAGCCCGATCCGCCCCTCCGTGTCGCGGAACGCCACCAGCTCATCGCCCAGCACGTTGGCGCGCACCGGCGGCCCGTCCGGCTCGGCGATCTCCGCCGACAGCGCCACCGGCTGCCAGAAACGGCGAAAATAGGTGCCCATCCCGGTGCCCGGCCCGGTCTGGGTCAGCAGGTCGTTGTCTTCGCGGCTCAGCATGGCGGTCTCCTCAAGCGCCGATGATAGCGGATCGGACGGCTTGACCGGAGAGGCTGATCGACTATTATTAAACCAATTGGTTAAATATAGAGGTGAGCCATGCCCGACGGCATCCGTTTCCCCAACGAGTCCGAAAGCTACCGTACCGCCCGCGACGAGCTTCTCGCCGCCGAGGCCGAATTGCGTCGCCAGGTCGAGGCCGTCGCGTCGTTGCGCCGCGAGCTGCCGCCCGGCGGGGCGGTCGGCGACTACACCTTCCAGGGCGTCGACGGACCGGTGGTGCTGGCCGACCTGTTCGCGGACGGCCAGGACACGCTCGTCGTTTACAGCTACATGGTGGCGCCGGGACAGGCGCCGTGCCCGATGTGCACCGCTTTCCTCGACAGTTTCGACCGCACCGCGCCGCACCTGGCCCGCAACGTCAGCCTCGCGGTGATCGCCGAGGCACCCTATCCGGAACTCGCCGCCATCGCCGAGGCGCGGGGCTGGCGCGACCTGCGCCTGCTGTCATCAGGCGGCACCGGGTTCAACGCCGACTACAACGCCGAGAAGGGCGACGACCAGTGGCCGATGCTGCACGTCTTCCGCAAGCACGACGACGGCATCCGTCATTGCTGGAGCACGGAGTTGTTCTACGCCCCGCCGGAGCCGGGACAGAACCCGCGTCACATGGACATGATGTGGCCGTTGTGGAACGTGCTCGACGCCACGCCCGGCGGCCGGCCGGACTGGTATCCCGCGCTCAGCTACGACTGATCAGCTACGACCGAGCCCGGACCAGCGCACGCCAGCGGCCCGGCGACAGGCCATAGGCGCGCTTGAACTGCCGTGTCATGTGCGCCTGGTCGGCGAAACCGGCGGCGCCCGCGGCCTCGGCGAGCGGCACCCCGTCCAGGATGTCGGCTCGCGCGCGGTCCAGCCGACGCATGGTGAGGTAGCGGTAGGGGCTGGTGCCGAGCCGCCGTCGGAACTGCCGCGCCAGGCTGTAGCGGTCGATCCCGGCGACCCGTTCGAGTGCGTCGGAAGCCACCACTTCGTCGTAGTGCCCGTCCAGAAAGTCGCGCGCCCTGTCCACGCCCGCTGCGTCGGCGCTCGTTCCGGTCGTCCGCGCCGCCGATGGGTCCAGCACCAACAGTGCGTCGGCGATCGAAACCAGCACCTGGTCCGCCTCCAGCCCCTCCATCTCGCGATCGATTTCGTCGAACGCGACGGCCAATGCATCCGCCAAGTCTGCGTTGTCGGCCACTGGCGCGGCGACGAAGGGCAGGGCGTTCGCGCGCTCGCCCAGGACGTCGCGGATCAGCGACGGCGCAATGTAGAGCATGCGGTAGCGGAAGCCGCCGTCGGCGCCGGCGCGACCGTTATGGCTCTCGTCGGGATGCAGGACGATGACCTGCCCGGCGGTGCTGTCCTGCTTCTGGCCGCGATAGTCGAAGCGCTGCACGCCGGTCTGCGTCAGGCCGATGGCGTAGGTGTCGTGCCGGTGCGCGTCGAAGGCGTGGCCGGTGAAGTAGGCCTCCATCCGCTCCAGCCCGCCGCACGGCGGCGCCAGGCGGATCCAGTCGCGCGCGTGCGGGCCGCAGGATCGTTCAAGCGGTGCGCGGCGGCGTTGCGGTAGGCTGTCGGCCATGCAGTTCGATACCAAGATCGCCATCGTCGTCCGGGCCGACCTGGAAGCGTGGCAGAAGCTGAACGTCACCGCGTTCCTGGCCGGCGGGCTGGTCGGAGCCTACCCCGAATTGCCGGGCGAGGCGTATGCCGACGCGTCCGACCAGACCTACGGCCCGCTGATCCGCCAGCCGATCATGATCTACGGCGCCACCGGTGAGGAACTGACGCGCACGCTGGGCCGCGCGCTGGGCCGCGGCATCACGCCGTCGATCTACACCGCGGACCTGTTCGCCACCACCCACGACGAAGCCAACCGCGCCGCCGTCAAGGCGGTGCCGACCGACGCGCTCGACCTCGTCGGCCTCGGCCTTCATGCCGACCGCAAGGCGGTCGACAAGGTGACCAAGGGCCTGAAGCTACACGGCTAGCGGGGCGCCATGCGGATGGCGCCGTCGAGGCGGATGGTCTCGCCGTTGAGCATCGTGTTCTCGACGATCTGACGTGCCAGCTGCGCGTACTCGCGCGGCTGGCCCAGGCGGCTCGGGAACGGCACCGAGGCCTCCAGCGACTGCTTCACGTTGTCTGGCAGGCCGCCGAGCAGCGGCGTCTCGAACAGGCCCGGCGCGATCGTGCAGACACGCACGCCCTTGTCGGCGAGGTCGCGCGCGATCGGCAGCGTCATGCCGACGACGCCGCCCTTCGACGCGGAGTAGGCCGCCTGGCCGATCTGGCCGTCGTATGCGGCGACCGAGGCCGTATTGATCACCACGCCGCGCTCGCCGTCGGCCAGCTGCTCCAGCTCGACCATGTCGGTGGTCGCCAGCCGGATGCAGTTGAAGGTGCCGATCAGGTTGATGTTGATGATCCGTGTGAAGGCGTCCAGCGGGTGCGGCTTGCCCTTCGAGGTGGTCTTGGCGCCGATGCCAGTGCCGGCGCAGTTCACCAGGATGCGCGCCGGTCCATGCGCCTTCTTCGCCGCTTCCATGGCCGCGACGACGCTGTCCTCCGACGTCACGTCGCACTGCACGAAAATGCCGCCGATTTCCTTGGCGACGGCCTCGCCCTTGTCGGCCTGGATGTCGAGCAGCGCGACCTTGGCGCCGGCCTTGGCCAGCTCGCGCGCGGTGGCCTCGCCGAGGCCGGAGGCGCCGCCGGTGACCAGTGCGCTCGTGCCCTGAATGTCCATCTTGTTGCGTTCCCTGCGTTCGTTGCGGTTGCCGACGGTCTTAGCAGATCGGCGCGGTCGTTGCCCACTGGCCCGTGACTTCCCATATTGCGGGTATGACGGACCTGATCGAGCGGCCGGTCGACGAGGCACGCCTGAAGCGCGACAGCTTCCGCGTGCGCCGCGGCTTCTGGCCCAAGCTGCGCAAGTTCGCGCGCGCCATTCCGTTCTCCGACGACCTGCTTGCCGCCTACTACTGCGCCACCGACGCCAAGACGCCGACCTACGTGAAGGCGGTGCTGATGGGCGCGGTCGCCTATTTCGTGGTCCCGGCCGACATGATTCCGGACTTCGTTGCCGGCCTCGGCTTCACCGACGACGCCGGCGTCCTGCTGACCGCGATCCGCGCCGTCGGCGGCGAAATCAAGCCCGAACACCGCGCCAAGGCGGAAGAGGCTTTGGCCAGTTCCAGCGACTTCAAAGCAAAAGCCGACAAGTAGTTTCTAGTCGGTGGCGTCGCTTAGACGCCGCCATTAGTATCCGAATAACACGTCACAATAATCACGCTTGAAATCTCAAGGTGAGTAAAGTGTTATTCGGAAAAACTATAGGAAAGCCCGAAGTTTTGTGGGCGGGTGTCGCCGGAGTATTATTTGGTGCTGCCGCATATTACGTCCTGGACAACGGTCATCTCTATGAAGATGCCTATATCCTTCTGATCTACGCGGAGAACCTGCTCGCGGGGGAAGGCATTGTCTTCTACCCCGGTGGGGAGCACGCCGAGGGCGCAACCGATTTCCTTTGGCTGGTATTGATCGTCGCCCTGTCGACGACCGGTCTCGACATCGCCGTCTCGGCCGCCGTCCTGAATTCGATCGGTGCGGCCCTGATCTGCCTGGTCGTCGTGCACGCTGTTCGGGAACGTGCCGGTGGTGGGATGGCCCACGCGGCGGGCGCATTCGTCGCGGTGCTTCTCGTGGTTTCGCCGCTTGCCGTTGCCGCCCTTGGTGGCTTCAGCGTCATGCTGTTCGCGGCGTTGATCCTGCTGCTGTTCTACATCCATTGGCGCGCCCCACCGCGATACTTCCCGGTCCTGCCATGGCTGGGACTGACGTTGGCGTTGTTTCGTCCGGACGGTGCCGTGGTTGGCATCGCGGCCACGCTTCTGGCCGCGATGCAGGTCTGGCGTACCCCTCATCTTCGGCCTTACCTCATGAGCGCGGCCCTCGCAGGCGCCGTGGGGCTTGCCTACTTTGCCTGGCGCTACAGCTACTTCGGCGCGCTCCTGCCATTGCCGCTCTACGTGAAGGGTGACGCCGACCTTGCGACGACAGCGGTGGGGCACCTGAGGTGGATCAGCCAGATCGGCTGGCTCAGTCCGTTTGTCTTTTTCGCCATTGTTCGCGATGAACGCTGGAGGCGCCTTCTGGCTGCGGCATTGCCTTCGGTCGCCCTTGTCGTCGCCTACCTCTTCGTCGCACACCTGCAAAATGTCGGGTTTCGTTTCCAGAATGCGGTCTTCGGTGTTCTTCTTCTGCTCAGCGTCCTGGGTATGGTCGCCATCGCCAGCGGCTTGAAGCGAGTGTCGGCTGGCTGGCCGCGCTACGGCTTTCTCGCGGTTTGTTTCCTTGCGTTCGCGGCTTCTTCGGTCGCGCGAATGCGGCACAGTGATGTTTCCGTGTTAACGCAATTCCAGTACATCAACTACCTGCCCTACTACCTGCGCCAGTCCACGCCCTCCGATGCGGTTCTGGCGATCACCGAGGCGGGCCGTTTCCCGTTCTGGATGACCGGACGAAAGCTCGACCTGATCGGGCTCAACACACCGCAGATCGCATTCGACGGGGTCAACCTGGAATACCTGAATGCGGAGAAGCCAGATCTGATCTTCTTTCACACGTCGCATTACCTGAGGGTGCCGCCTTGCGCGGCGCCGTTCTCGGAGCTTCGCCTCAGGGAACTGCATGCCATGCGAGCGCCTGGCGCGAGTCCCTGGCAAGATGTCGACAATCGGGTTGATCGCGCGCCTGCTGTCGCGCTGGCCTACTTCGCGGAGCGGCCGGATGCGTTTCGGTACTTCGTGATCTGCCTCGGTCCGGGTGCTGCTCATGTCTACGGCGTTCGTCGCAACGGACGCATCGCCCCGGACGACTTTCGGCGCGCGCTGGAGTTGAGCCACGAGCGCAGCCGAGCCATGTCCTACCTCGATATGCGAAGACGGACGTCGCGACTGACCGACTGAAGGCGGACGTGCCCTGACCGACGTCAACGGCGACGGGGCTGCGGGGTCAGTGCGCGGTAGTTGATCGCTTCGCCGAAGGCCGGCTTGGCGGCGAATGTGGCGAAGTTTTCCCGCCCGATGAAGCGGCCGGCAAGTTGCACGTCCTCGCCGTTCGCCATCCATGCGGCGAAGAGTTCGTCCTTGCTCTGGCCGCGCTTGCGGAAGCGTTCGATCGACGCTCGGACCCTGGCCCGGGCGTAGCGTTCGGCCTCGGCCTCGGACCAGAAGCCCTTCAATGTCTCGGCCTCGGCCGGATTGGTGCCGTGATAGTTGTCGAAGATGAAGACGGTGACCGGTCCGACCACTTCTTCTGCGTCTGTCGTCGGTGCGGGCTGCACCGGTGTCTCGGCGACGGGCGGCGCGTCACCCTCGGCGATCATCCGCGCCAGTTCCCCGAACGTCACCGCGCGCACGCCTTCCTCGCCGATCCAGGCGGCCGTGGTCGCAGCCTCGTCGCGGCGACCCAGATGCCACATCAGGTAGCACGCCACTGCAGATCGCCGTCGCGGGCCTCGTCCAGCTTGTCGGCGTAGATCTCCGTCCGCATCGCCTCGGCCAGCGGCAGCAGGCGGCCCGGATCGATGAGCGGCCCGCCGTCCTCGCGCAGTAGGCGGTGCATCGTGTCGATCCGCTTGTAGCGGTTGCCGATGCGCGCCAGCGTCGCGACGGCCGCGTCCGCCTCGCCCGCCCGCGCCAGCGTGAGCGCGCGGACGACGAGCACGTCGTCGTGATCGAACAGCGTCAGGTCGTCGTGCGGATCGTTCCAGATGCCCTCGGCGTCACGATCGGACGCCGCGAGCATCTCCAGGGCCCGCGTCACGTCGCCCTCGTCGAAGGCAACCTTCGCCTTGTCGACGTTGGCCTTGATGCGCCACGACCGCTGACGGATGTTCTCCCCCGGCGGCGGGTCGGCGGCCGTTGCGCGGCGAACCTGCGGTACCGGCGACGATCCCGATGGCTTTTCCGCTTCGCTCAACGGACTAGTTCGGGCACTCCGCGTTGCCCTCTTCGCAGCCGTTGCAGAAGGAGCGGAAACGGAGCGGACCCCAGCTCTGTGGGCCGGTCGCGTCGCTGACGAAGTTGTAGGTGGTGTAGCGGCACACGCCGTCGCCGTTGCTGTCGGCCCACAGTACCGCGCCGCTGATCGCGCGATAGCGCCGCTTGGTGTCGCTGTAGACGAGCGGGTTCCACTCGCTGGTGACCGACACGTCGCGGATTTCATCGGCGCTCTTCGCCACCGGTCCGACCAGCGCCTTGCGCATTGCCGCCACGATTTCGCCGGCGTCGCCGCCGGCATAGCTGGTGGCGGGGAACTTGCCGGTCGCCGCGATGCGTTCGCCGGCCCCGACCTTCAGCGTGAACGCGCCGACCGCGATCGGTGCCGCGGACCGGAACTGTCCATTGGTAGCGAAGAACTCGAAACGTACGTCGTAGGCGCCCTCGGCCAAGCCAGCCGTCGCCTTGCGCCAGGGCTCGGCGTCGCGCTTGAAGTCGTTCTCCATGCCCACCGGGTGCGGCGCGAACTGGAACGTCGTCCACTGCTGGCCGGCCTCGCCCTCCAGACCGCCCTGCTGGAACACGCCGAAGGCCACCGGCACGTTCTTGCCATTGATGTAGAGCCTTACATCGTAGTCGAACTCGCGCATCGCCTGCGGCTCGGCAAAGCCGTCGGCGTAGATCGGCGTGTTGCCGAGCGAACGTTCCAGCAGCACCCGGCCGAAGATCGGATCGGACAGCGAGAAGGTGTCCTCCAGCTTGGCGCTGTCCTGCGCCTTGAAGCCGATCATCTTCTTCGCGAAGACCACGCGGCCGGCGTTCTTCTGGTGCAAGTTGCTGGTCATGCCCTGGTCGTTGAACCGGGCCATGATCTGCTGGCGCTTTTTCTCGTTCTTGTCGTCCTCGGCCGCCTGCGCCGCCGCCTTGGCGGCCGGTGTCTTGGCGTAGATC
Source organism: uncultured Rhodospirillales bacterium (assembly GCA_964627965.1). Lineage (GTDB taxonomy): Bacteria > Pseudomonadota > Alphaproteobacteria > JAVKFY01. Next base: position 3,641 of record CAZVLI010000036.1, on the reverse strand, counting down.
TGCCCCAACATGGATGTACCCAGCTTGAGCTGGCTGTCCATCGTGTACATCGTCGGGTCAGGCGCGCCGCCTTCCGCCTTCAGCTTGTCGTAGGCGGCCTGGGCCGCCTCGAGATGTCGTTTCGCCGACTCGTAGCTGGCGTCCGAGCCATCGAACGTGCCACCGCCGCCCGCGATCTCGTTGAACGCCCGTATCTCTTTCTTGAACTCGATCACCAGGGGCGGGTCGCCGCGACGGTTCGAGCTCGTTTGCGCGGCTTGGGCCGGCTGGCTTGCACCAGCGCTTGATGTTCCGGCCTTGGCCTTCGCGCTGAGTTCTTCGATCCGCTTCTCCAGGGCCACCAACGTCGGATGGTTCTCGTCGTAGGTGCCGCCATAGTAGGCGCCGATATTCTTGAACTCCTGGCTCGCCCGCGCGATCTGCAACTCCGCATTCTTGGGGTCGCCACGCTCGATCAGTTCCGCCGCCCTGTCCAAGTCGCCGTTCGCCGAGTTCACCCGGCGCATGATGTTCGAGCTGAGATCCTGCGCCTCGGCAATCGCCGCACCGATGGTCATTCCGACGACGACGAGCAACCCACACAACAGATGTCGCATCCCGTGCCTCCCTGGCTGGGTCTAACCATAACATCGAAGTGGTGGGAGAGAAGCCGCGGGCGGGTTCAGCGTGATGTGGCGGGCGGGTCGATGGCCGGGTGCGCGGGCCGGGGCGCCTTGCCGAGTTGTGCCTCGCGCAGCGCGATGTAGAGGGTGGAGGCGACGATCACGGCGGCGCCGCAGATCGTCCAGATGTCCGGCACCTCGGCGAAGACGAAGAAGCCGATCACGCCAGCCATCAGCAGCCGTGAATAGTCGAACGGGATCACCGCCGTCGCCTCGCCGACCTTGAAGCTGCGCACGGTGCAGTACTGGCCGCTGGCGGCGCAGGCGCCGATGGCGAGCAGCAGCAGCAGTTCCCCGAAGCTCGGCTGGCGCCAGACCAACAGCGCCGGCACCAGCGCGACCAGGGTCGAGATCACGCCGAAGTAGAACAGCAGCGTCTCCGGCCGCTCGGTCTGCGACAGGCGCTTGATCAGCACGGTGACGACGGCGACCAGTGCCGCGCCGGCCAGCGCCACGAAGGTCGCCAGATCCGGCGCGTGGCCGGGCCGCAGCATGATCAGCACGCCGACGAAGCCGATGCCGGTGGCGACCCAGCGCCGCACGCGCACCTGCTCGCCCAGGAACATCACCGCCAGCGGGATCAGGAACAGCGGCCGCGCGTAGCTCAGGCTCACCGCGTCGGCGTAGGACAGATGCGTCAGCGCATAGAAACCGCACAGCATCGCCGCCGCGCCGATCACCGAGCGCCAGACATGCGCGCCCAGTCGCTGGGTCCGCAGCGCCGTGAACCGCCCGCGCACCACGAAGGGCAGTACCGCAAGCAACCCGAAGGCGGCGCGGAAGAAGGCAAGCTGGAAACTGTCGAAGCTTGCCGACAGCAGCTTCACCAGCGTGCCCATGCAGGTGAACAGCACGCAGCCCAGCAGCACCCACAGCGCGCCGCGCACGTTCGGCGCAAGGCGCCCCAGGCGCATCTGGACGAGCCGCAGGCGGGCGCCGGCGGAATGGGCATGTCGGACAGTCGGCATGAGCGACATGTTCTATCGCACAGGCCCTAATGACTCGCTAGCGCGCTTTCCGCATGCCGGACCCGCGCGGCATAATGGCGTCATGAAAACCTCGATTTCCGTCGGCGGCTACGACCGTGGCGAGCGCACCGAATTGATCGACTTCGTGCAGGCGGCCGACCGCATGGGCGTCGACTACGCCTGGTCGGCCGAAGCCTGGGGCATGGACGCCTTCACCACGCTGGCCTTCCTGGCCAGCCAGACCGAGCGCATCAAGCTCGGCACCGGCATCGCGCAGATCAGCGCCCGGGCGCCGGCCATGACCGCGATCACGGCGCTGTCGATGCACCACCTTTCCGGCGGGCGGTTCGTCCTCGGCCTGGGCGTGAGCGGGCCGCAGGTGGTCGAGGGCCTTCATGGCGTGCCGTACGCCCAGCCGCTGAGCCGGCTGCGCGAGACCGTCGACATCGTGCGCATGGCGTTCCGCGGCGAGAAGATCAGCTACCAGGGCAAGCACCACGTGCTGCCGCGCGAGGGCGGCGAGGGCAAGGCGATCCGGCTCGACTTCCCGCCGGCCGAGATTCCGATCTTCCTGGCCACCCTGGCGCCGAAGTCGCTGGAATATACCGGCGAGGCGGCGAACGGCTGGCTCGGCACCTGCTTCTCGCCGGACTACCCCGACGTGCTGCTGGCGCCGATCCGCCGCGGCGCCGAGGCAGCCGGACGCTCGCTCGCCGACATCGAGTTGCACGCGTCCTGCACGCTGGCTATCGGCGAGGACGTCGAACGCATGATCGAGGCCGAGCGGCCGTCTCTGGCCTTCCGCATGGGCGCGATGGGCTCGGCCAAGACCAACTTCTACAACGACGCCTACTGCCGCGCCGGCTTCGAGGAGGACGCCAAGGCGATCCAGGCGCTGTGGAAACAGGGCAAGCGCGACCAGGCGGTCGAGCACGTCAGCGACGACATGATCCTGAAGTTCGGCGCCATCGGCACGCCGGACATGGTGCGCGATCGCTTCCGCGTCTATCGCGAGGCCGGTATGGACGGTCTTGTCCTCCGTCCGCAGGCGAAGACGCCGAAAGGCCAGATCGAGCTCATGGAACAGGCGCTGGACCTGCTGCGCGCGTAGGTCCAAGACGGCATAATCGGCGCTGAATCGAGGAAGGAGCCCGGCGATGGCCGAGCCGATGTGGCGACCGAGCCGACGCGCGGCCGGCCGCGCCAACATGACCCGCTTCATGGACCGGGCGAACCAGCGCCACGGCCTGTCGCTCGCCACCTATCCGGAACTGCACGCGTGGTCGGTGCGCCACTCGGAAGACTTCTGGCGCGAGGTCTGGGACTTCTGCGAGGTGGTCGGCGACGGGCCGGGCGAGCCGCTGGTCGCCGACCGCGACGCCATGCCCGGCGCACGCTGGTTCCCGAACGCCCGCGTGAACTTTGCCGAGAACCTGCTGCGCCAGCGCGACGACGCCGAGGCCATGGTGTTCTGGGGCGAGGACAAGGTGAAGCGCCGACTGACCTTCGCCGAGGTGCACGCGCAGACCAGCCGCCTGGCGCAGGCGCTTGCCGCCGCCGGCGTCGGCGAGGGCGACCGCGTCGCCGGCTTCCTGCCGAACCTGCCGGAGACCATCATCGCCATGCTGGCGACGGCCTCGCTCGGGGCGATCTGGTCGTCGTGCTCGCCCGACTTCGGCGTCGGCGGCGTGCTCGACCGTTTCGGACAGATCGAGCCCAAGGTACTGATCTGCGCCGACGGCTACTGGTACGGCGGCAAGCGCTTCGACGCGCTGGACAAGGCCCGCGCCATCGTCGCCGACCTGAACGACCTGCAACGCACCATCGTCGTGCCCTACACCGAGACCCCGGCCGACCTGTCCGGGCTGGGCGAGGCGGTGCTATGGGACGACGCGCTGGCGCCCTATCAGGCCGGCGAGATCGCCTACAACCGGGTCGACTTCAACGCGCCGCTCTCCATCATGTACTCGTCCGGCACGACCGGTAAGCCAAAGTGCATCGTCCACGGCGT
>CAZVLI010000035.1:0-12609 GCA_964627965.1 uncultured Rhodospirillales bacterium | reverse complement strand
GGTTGACCGAGAAGGTCGAGTGATCCGGCACCGCGTCCTCCAGACCCAGGCGAAAGAACCACCGATAGGCCAGGTTCAGCGCCACTGGATGCGAAGCGGTCGTTCGATCAGGCGGCGCTCGCCTCCGCCTCTGACCCATCTCGGACGCCGAGCCATCGCTGCCTAGCGTGGTTGCTTTCTAGAGCACGCAACCGTAGTGCGCACTGGAGACCAGACGTCGATACTTACCGAGCACCGATCCTGCGGGCAGGTCGGACAACGCTGGTGCACCCAACTGTGCCATGCGCGTTGCCAACTCGTCCGGCGATATATCGAGATCGAGCCGCCGCGTTTGCGGGTTGATGACAATGGCATCGCCATCTTTCACCACGGCGATGGGTCCGCCCTTAGCGGCTTCAGGACAGATGTGTCCGACAAGAATGCCATGTGAGACGCCGGAGAACCGGCCGTCGGTGATCAGCGCGACCTCTTTTCCTAGCCCGCGACCCTGCAGCTGAATCGTAAGGTGCACCATTTCGGGCATGCCGGGCGCGCCAACTGGCCCAACATTGCGAACGACAACCACATCGCCGGCCACCACACGACCGTCGCGGATCGCCACCATCGCCTCCCGTTCGCTGTCGAAGACCTTCGCCCTGCCGCGAAACTCGCCGTCCTCGAGCGTCTTTCCCGAAAGTTTCAGAACGCAACTCTCCGGCGCCAGAGAGCCCGACAGGACACTGATGTGGTTGCCGGGAGCCGCCAGCGGCCGTGCCACCGGAAAGACCACATCCTGTTCGGGCAAGTCCTCCGGCGCCGCGACGTCCGCGAGGTTCTCCGCCAGTGTCCTGCCCGTGACCGTCATGACATCGCCGTGCAGAGCGCCTGCTTCAAGCAGTGCCTTCATGACCACAGGGACGCCACCGACCTGGTGCAGCGAGACCATGGCGTAGGCGCCATGTGGCTGCAGGTTGGCAATCAACGGCACGCGCTCGCCGATACGCTGCAAGTCTTCGATCGTGATCGACACCCCGGCTTCGCGGGCAATGGCAAGAACATGCAAGTAGAGGTTCGTCGAACCACCCATCGCGTAAGCGGTGGTGATCGCGTTCTCGAAGGCCTCTCTCACCATGATGTCTCGTGGTCGCAGGCCCAGCTCGATCAGGCGGTAGAGCGCCTCGACGCTGGCGCGTGCCTGGTTCTTGACGTCGTCGTGGATATCACTCGCAGCATCGTAGTCTGCTGGGTGAGACGCACCGCGCGGCAGCATCATGCCGATCGCCTCGGCGATGGTGCTCATCGTATTTGCCGTGAACATGGCGCCGCACGTGCCACTGCCCGGCATGACACAGCGCTGCAGGCTTGTTAGCTCTTCGTCGGTGATGCGACCGGCTTCGCGGGCGGCGGCACCTTCGGCGTAGTCCATGATGGTGAGGTTGTTGCCCTTGCTGGCCCAGGGCTCGAAGTCGACCCGTCCTGGCGAACTCGTTCCTGGATAGACCACCAGGCCAAATGCGTTGGTGCGCGCCAAAGGCATCAGCGCAGCGGCGCCAGTCTTGTCGCACCCCGAAACCACGATCATTGCAGTGCCGTGATGGGCGTAGTGGCCCGTCTCGATGCAGTCGGCCATGAGGTCCCGCGACACGAGGCTGTAGCCCGCATTGTCGGTACCCTGCGTCAGGGCATCGGAGACGGCCGGCGCGCCGACTAACAGGCCCTGGCCACCTTTCGACGACACGACATCGACGAGCAGGTCGGCTATCCGGCGTACGCGATTGTTGCAGCGGTGCGCATTGGTGTAGGCGTTCGCAATCGTCACCACGGCATTTGTGCTCGCCGCTTTGGACGGCTCGAATCCCGCCGCACGCAACTCAACGGCCCGGAGCCCTTGATTGGCATCGCTCCAGTAGCTGACTGGCTTGTCCGACATTGTCGTTCTCCGATGCTCTGACCTTGGGACGCACCAAACGCAACCCTGATGCTGAAGAGATTACCACCGTCCAGCATCATCATCTCGTTGGCTTTGGCAACGCCCTCGGCCGCGATGGGCAACTGTCCACGCAGGTCTTGTCAGCGGGAACCGCGCCCGTACGCGCCCCTGGAGTAGGCCTGCTGGCGAAGGAGCATCAAAATGTCGTCTGTTGGCTGGACCGTGCCCCGACCGGCACCGCACGTAGAAGGGAGCGTTGCCACGATAGGCAGCCAATGCGCCGGCAGCGTGGAAGCTTGATTTGCAGGGTAGCCTTACGATCCCGTCGGAGACGCCTCAGCCGACGACGGCCAAGCTGCCCAGGGCACCGATCCAGACGAACATGCCGCCGGCGAAGATCGAGAATGTCGCGGTCCAATCCCGGTTCATCCTGATGTTCATCGTGTTGTCCTCCGGCGTTTACGTCCTGATAACCATGATTTGGCCATGCCGGACGCCGTCACGAGTGTCGGGCGTCACACGACAACCGCATTCATCTCGAAACTGGCGGACCAGCCGATAGAGGTGTGACGACCGTCACAACTTGGCCGATCAAGAAACGAAGGCGGATGCCAAATGGCTTCCAGGCTGATTGAGCTTGGATTGCGAACTTCCTTGCGGTGCACGGGCCCCGTCCCAGAAGCCAAACCCATTAGAAGTCTCTGAAAGGCGGCCATTGGCTAGGCCGCGACGAAGTCGGTGCCACAGGTCATTTCAGCTTCCGAGGGCAAGACTGACATGAGGTGAATCTCATGGAGCATGGGAGATAACGTCGCTGTCCACCGGTGCGGAATGCCTTGCGGATAGGCCAGCCTCATCAGGGACTCGCAGGACATGAGCAGGGCTCGCCAAGCTCGTCGACCTTCAGCGATCGAAGCAGGACGAAGATGAGCGAATCAGAACAAGACGATAGACGTCAGCTCGAGCACCGACCCTGGAACCAAGGAAAACTCACAGGACCGAAACCACCGCTGCAGCCGAAGCACGTGTGGGCCATCCGTACCCACCTGCAGCTTGCCGGAAAGGTCAGAGACCTTGCCCTGTTCAATCTGGCCGTGGACAGCAAGCTACGAGCCTGCGACGTGGTGAGCCTGAGGGTGGAGGACGTGGCACCCCACGGTGACACCATCGACCGTGCCACAGTCCGCCAGCGCAAGACCGGTCGTCCTGTGAAGTTCGAGATTACCGAGCAGGCACGCCAAGCCGTCGACGCATATCTGGCGGTCTACCAGAGGGAGCGGGGCCAGTACCTGTTCGCCGGTCGCGGAAGGCTGAACCGCAGCCTCTCGACGCGGCAGTATGCGCGTCTACTCGATAGCTGGATCTCGGCGATTGGATTGGACGCGACGCTATTCGGGACGCACTCGATCCGGCGCACGAAGGCGACGCTGATCTATCGACGGACAGGCAACCTCCGTGCAGTCCAGCTGCTACTGGGCCACACGAAGGTTGAAAGTACTGTGCGCTACCTCGGGGTCGAGGTTGACGACGCCCTGAGGTTGGCCGAGCAGATCGACATTTGAGCATCGAGGCGGGGCAGCTCTGCCTGCCCCGCGCAACAGCGGAGCCTCATGACCGGTTCGCCTCCGGAAGCCGACATGGCCGTCAGCGCCGAGCAGGACCGAGGCTGGCCAGTGACGGAAACGAGCGCTGGCTGTTGTAGCGACCGGAATACCTCTAGAAGCGGACGCCACCGGCAGGAAAGCAGACATGTCATCTGGGGTCAGCCCAGGGTAGGCGAGCGCCTTGGTCGCATGCGGGGTAGGTCACGGGCGAAGACGAGCAAGTAAAGGTGGCTGCGGGCCCCCGCAACCAAATCTCTCATAGAACCCAATAACCTGATGCCCAGTATCATGCGGGGCAGTCGCGCTTCGTGTTCGCGCTGCCGCTGGCGCGGCCCGTCAGAGCGCCCGCGAACTGTGACCTGGCATGTTCTTGCGCCAGTACGCCACGCTGAGTTGCCTCTCCGGGGACAATCCGAACTGTTCCTTGAAGATCGAACGAGCCGCCTGCGCGACGGTGAACTCTCCGGCAAACCAGGCGTAGGAAACCGGGCGGTTCGTGCAGTTGCGGATAAGGTCGGGAGCCCGTTCCGAGAACGACGCCGGATCCACGGCGGTCACCGCCAGGTTCGACGGCGGCAGGTAGGATTCCAGGACCGCCTGAGACGGCGCGGCGGCGAGCAGGTGCCCGGTGACCTGGCCATCGACGCCCGCAATGAGCCGTGCGAGCGCGGGCAAGCCGGTGTAGTCGGCGGCTAGAACGACATTCTTCGTCGCCGGCAGGCCCTGATCGCCGCCTGGCCCCATGACGCCGACTTCCTGTTGGTCCCGCGGCAGCGCCGCCCAGTCCGAGATAAGGCCGCCGTCATGGTGGGCAACGTCGACGTCGATCTCGCGTTTATCGAGCCGGATGTCGCGAATGGTTACGAAGCGAGCGTGGAGCTTCTCCTCGCCCCGGGGCCAGGAGATGCCGCCATTCTCGCCGATCACCGGCCAGACCGGCGTACGGTCTCGCTTCTCGGGCATCATCAGCTTGATATGGATGCCGTCTTGCGTCAGCGATGCCACGTCGATGCCCGAGAGGGTCACCCGGATCAGTCCGGGAAAGATCTCTTCCCTGCGACTGGTACGGAGGATTCGGAAATTCGACGGCAGTTCTCCAACCCGGATTCCACCCGTCCACCGCAGTTCCCGAATGCCCGCCGGGTCCAGCTCCTCGAGATTCTCGACGATCTCGTCGCGGATGAAGGTCATGAAGTTGTCGCTGGGGGCCTCGATGCGGATGTCGATTGCGCCCCCGTGCGCGGTCATCTCCACCTTGCAGCCCATCTCCTCCGCTACCAGCGCGCCAGCCTCGCGCCGGATGTCGCTGATGCCGTGCTCGGAGAAGAGTATCTGGCAACCGTCGAGGACCTTGGCCGCGTCGTCGGTCCGGAAGGTTGCCATCGAGACCAGCTTCTCGCCGTCGAGGCCCACGGCGGCGCCGCGCAACGGCGCGAATCCGAACCGCAGGATCGCCAGCGGTATGGCCGCGAAGGCAAGCGCGGCGATGAACACGGCCAGGCTGCCATGGCTGTCGAAAATGAACCCGGCCAGCGGATTGGTGAGAACAGGCAGCAGCGTGAGAACGCCGATCTGCACGGAGAAGTCGAACCCGGGGATCTCCTGTCGCACCCTGTCCATCGCGCCACGGAACAGGACGACGTCGGTGATCGCGATGGCGACCCAGGTCACGACGATGGCGTAGCGGATCGCCTCCGGCAGCGAAGCCGCGAGAAGAGAGACGCCGCCCAGCACGACAACGTTGACGAACCCCACAAGGTAGAGCGCCATGACCCGTGGCACGTTGTGGGTCAGCGGTCCCAGGATCGCGGTCGCGCCGCCCGCGCCACACATGGCGATCAGCCCGAACCAGAGCGCGATCTCCTCGGTCGTCACGCCCTGGTCGACCATTATCAATCTGATGGGGAGCGAGATCAGTACGAGCGGCAGGCGCAGCGAGGCCATCAGCGTCAGCCAGCGCGTCATGCGTGGCTGAATGAAGAAGCGGAGTGCGCTGCGGATGTTCACGGGCGGCGCGTCGCGCGGCCGGACTGGCTCTTCGACGAACAGGAGGGCGACAAGCGGCGTGGCGAAGGTCGCGGCGAGGGCGAGCAGCGTGAGAGACCAGCCGATGATCCCGTAGAGGTACAGGAATCCGAAGCCGCCGATCACCGCGCCGAGGTACATCCCGAAGGTCTGGAAACTCGCGCCCATCGTTCGCTCCCCCGGGCGCATCAGCGAGATGATCAGGGCGTCCACTGCGATGTCCTGGGTGCTGACCGACGCAATGGCGATGACCAGCACGACCATCAGCGGCGCGATAGGCCCCGCCGGATCGAGGAATGACAAGACGATCAGCGTGGCGATATGGAGGCCCGAGAGGCCGGCGATCCAGGATTTGTAGCGCTGCCGCCCCAGTCGGTACTTGTCGATCAGCGGCGCCCAGAGGAACTTGAAGATGTACGGAATGCCGACCAGCTGGACGAGGCCGATGGCGGTGCCGGTGTGGCCCTCCTGGCGCATGATGATCGGCAGTGTCATGAACACGAAGATCGCCGGTGTGAACTGCACGGCGTAGAGCAAGCCGGCGACGGTCAGCAAACGCCAGCGCATCGGGCCGTCCGGGTTCCGTGTCATCGGCTTGTCTCCACGACGCGCCGCCTGGGGTATGCCGGCGCGACCGGCACCACCGCCATCAGAAGCGTGCCTTCGCGCCGATCAGGAGGGTCCGCGGCCGCTGCAGCACCGCGCGGTCCAACGGCGCGGTCAGGGCGGTTGGCGGATAGAGCGAGATGGGTTCGTCGCTGTCGAATATGTTCTTCACCGAAAGAAACGTTTCGACGCCGCCGAAGTCGTAGGCGACCTCGGCATCGGCGGTGAAGAACGGATCGACCTCGAAGCTGGGACGGTTGTCGAGGTCGGTGTAGTAGGCGCTGGAGTAGCGAGCAGCGGCGCCAGCCCGCCAGTTTCCCCGCCGCCAGATCACCCCGGCATTTGCCGTGAAGTTCGGTGCGGTCTGCAGTTCGTTGCCTTCCAGATTCGCCGCCGGCGCGTCGCGAATGTCGGTCCATAGCAGGCCGACACCGCCGTAGATGGAGATCGCGTCGGTCACGGCGACGCTGACCGAGAGCTCCGCACCGTAGGTCCGCACGTCGTCGAAGTTCTGAATGACGACGGCGCCGTCGCCCGGGTTCGCCGGCGTTACGTCGACGGGAAGCTGCATGTCGCGATAGTCGGCGTAGAACACGTTCTGCGTGGTGCGCACGCGCCCCCCGGCGAACTCCTGCCGCCCGTATACCTCGTAGTTCCAGACATACTCGGACTCGAACGTGTACGGGATGACCGGAAAGGGATTGGGGAACGGAAAGGTGACGCCCGCGCCGCCGGCATTGAAGCCTCGGGCGACCTGCACGCCGAATGTGGTCGTCGGCGTCGCACGCCAGTTCAGCCCGGCCTTCGGCAGGAACCCTTGATACGTCTCGTCCAGGAAGAAGTCGACGAAGGCACCGGCGTCTCCGCCTTCGCGCTTGCGCTCCTCGCGCTCGTAGCGCGCGCCGAGCAAGAGGTCGAGCTGGTCGGTCAGCGGGACGATGCCCTCGGCATAGGCGGCCAGGGTGTCGGTGCGATCGGCGAAATCGTTGGTGACCGCGAACAGCAAGTACTCGTCCTGCCGCGCGCGGTAGTAGTAGATGCCGGCGACGGCCGAGTACCCGTCGTCGTCCTCGTAGACAAGCTTCGGCTCGACAACCAGCTCGCGCGTATCGATGTTCGCCGGACCACCTTGCGGTGTCGCAACGCGGTCGAATCTGTACTCGGTGAATGTCGAGTTCAGCTCGAAGCGAAACGACCCACTGAGCGATGTGCTGAGCTCGGCGCCGACACTGTTTGCCGTGTTCGTGTGAACCGGGTTGAACGGGAAGTCCGAGACGTGGTTCTCGAAGGGGCGGACGACGATCTCGGCGTTGGGGCCCACGGTCTTGTTGCGGGTCGCGCTCAGCAGCAGTTTGGTGTCGGTGCCGATATCGGGTGTGATCAAGACCTTGCCGCGGAAGTTGAACGCCTCCGCTTCGCCCGGGTCGGCGACGCCCGGGAACGGCATGTAGGTCACGTGCGATTGGTATGAGTGTCTGTCGACGGATAGTCTCACCGCGACCAGGTCGTCGAACACCGGCGCGTTGACCATGGCGGACAGGCGGCGCTGCTCGAAATTCCCGCCGGCCACCTGGGCGGCGAGTTCGGGCGTGAAGATCGGATCGTTGGTCTCGATGATCACCGTGCCGGCGATCGAATTTCTACCGACCAGGCTGCTCTGCGGGCCGCGCAGCACCTCGATACGTTCGAGATCCCACGTCGCCAGGTCGCCGAAGATGACTTCGTTGTAGCTCGCCGGACGACCGTCGATCTGCCAGTTCAAACGCGGTCGGGTTCCGGCCAGAAACGCGTTGCCGCCGATGGCGGCGCCCGTACCGTCGACGCCGCGAATAGTGGGGGCCTGAATGGTGCCGGTCAGCACCGTGACGTTGGGGGTTTGCTCAAGTGCATCGCGGACGCTATCGAGGCCAGGCCGCTCTTCCAACGTGGCCTCGTCGAACACTTCGGCGCTGGTACCGGTCTCGTTCAGCGGCCGGTCGATCAGCTCGCCGGTCACCATCACCGGACCAAGAATGATTGGCGTGCTCTGCCCCTGCGCTTGACCGAGGCTCGGTGATGTCTGCGACAGGACCGCCAGGGAAACGAAGAGCGAACACGAGACGCGCAAGTTCATGAGCGGCCAACCTCCGTACCACCGCTACGCCCTCATGGCGTCCGGTGCCGTCAGGGTCAGGGCGGGGGCGCTCCCGTCGAGGGAGCCAAGAAATCCACGGAAAATCCGACCAGACAGACGTCCAGTGGAATAGTTCCAGTTTGCATTTCTCGTGTAGACGATCATGATGCCTCGTGCTACTCCGCGAGCGGGCAATCTGATCCGAAAGCGGTTTTCGTAGGGGTGTTGCGCCTTGGACGACAACGCGTGGCGTGAGTCGCGGGACAGATTCCATCGGCAGATGGAGAGATTTGGCGCCACGCCTCTTCTTGGCGTGAAGAGCCCCGATGGCTCTGTTCTGTTGTCGCACGCGGCGTTTGAAGCCTACGAAGGTCCGTACGAGGTGGAGCCGTATTTACGGCTCCACTTGTGTACCGCGCGGGTCGGTCGTATTTGTCGTAACGGTTTCGACGGGACCAGATTAGAAGGCGTTATGCGGCCTGGGTCGGTCGGAATTACCCTGCCGGATGTTGGCGCGGAAGGTTACTGGCCGCGTGCCGAGGTGCTCGCGATAATGATCCGCAAGAGCCACCTGGCGAGGGTGAGTGACGGCGAGGTTTCGCTAGAACAACTAGAAGGTGCCGCGAGTACGCTTCACCGTGACCCGCTTGTGAGTACCGTCATGTCTGCGATGTGGCGGGACGCGGAGGCGCACGGGCTGTCGTCGGCGTTCTTCGAACATGGCCTGGCCGTTGCGCTGAGAAGGTTGGCCGAATACCGGCACGTCCCGCGGCGGCCCAAGAGAGAAAGCCGCCCGCTCGCCAGGCGCAGCCTGCAGCGAGTCATGGAGCTGATCGAGAGCAGGATTGGCGACGACGTCCGCGTGAGCGAACTGGCGATCGAGTGCGACCTCGACGTCAGAAGCTTCACCCGAGCGTTTCGTGCCGCCACGGGTTTCGCGCCCTACGAATACCTGACCAAGCGGAGGATGGAGCGAGCAAAGTCGCTCCTGGCCGCCGGTGCCGCGGTCACCGAGGTTGCCTTCCAGGTCGGCTACTCGAACCCGAGCAAGTTCTCCGCCGCGTTCCGCCGCTTCAACGGCTGTACGCCGACGCGATGGCGGCGCGACCAGCCCTAGCCTTGTGGGGCGAGAGCCCGGGCCAAGGTGCGGATGTTGTGACGCATCATGTCGAGGTAGGTCGACGCCGGCCCGTCCGCTGCCGACAGCGCGTCGGAGTACAGCGTGCCGCCGATCCGGGCACCGGTTTCACGCGCGATCTGCTCAAGCAGACGTGGATCGCTGATGTTCTCGACGAAAACGGCGGGGATCGATTGGGCCTTGATCTGGCGGATCAGCTCGGCGACGTCGCCGGCGGTGGCCTCCGACTCCGTGCTCATGCCTTGCGGTGCCAGAAATTCGATCTCGTAACTCGCGCCGAAGTATCCGAAAGCGTCGTGCGATGTGACGACCTTGCGCTGGGCCGGCGGCACGGTCGCTACCATGGCCGTTACTTCCGCTTCGGCGGCGTCGATCTTGGCCAGGTAGGTCTTCGCGTTCGCCGCGTAGATCGGGGCGCCGGCCGGATCGACCCGACTCAACCCCTGTTGGATATTGCGGACATAGACGCGTGCGTTGGCGAGGCTCTGCCAGGCATGTGGGTCGACGCCATGATGCTGACCGCTGTGATGGGCGTGGTCGTCGTCATCGTGCTTCGCGTCCGTGTCGGACTGGTGATCTTCCTCCGCCACCTCGAGCGCGGCGATGCCGGCGGTCGCGATCACGACCGGTCCGGCATAGCCGGCGGCCTCGACCAGCCGGTCCATCCAGCCCTCGAAGCCGAGTCCGTTGACGACGAGCAACTGCCCGCGCGCCACGGCTTCGGCATCGGCGGGCGTCGGTTGATAGACGTGCGCGTCGCCGTCCGGCCCGACCAGAGTTGTGACGTGTACGCGGTCGCCACCGACATTCCGGGTCAAGTCGGCGAGGATCGAGAACGATGCCACCACCTTCAGCGATGCCGCAACGGCCGGGCCGGTTAGGGCGATGAGTGACGCGGCGGCGAGCGCGAGCAGCGTGTGTCGTCTCGTGATCATTGTCTTTTCCTTGTTTCGATCAAAGCTGCGGCGCGGGACGTGCCCGTAGCCGCGAGAACAGTGCGCCGCCAGGACCGAAGGTTAGCGACAGCAGGTAGGCGGCGCCGGCGGTCAGGATAATGGCGGGCCCGGTTCGCATTCTGAGGTGATAGGAGAGGAGCAGGCCGGCAAGGCCACTGGCGAAGGCGACCAGCACGGAACCGGCGAGCATCACGTTGATGTCGCGCGTCCAGAAGCGAACCGCCGCCGCCGGCAGGATCATGATGCCCACGGCCATCAGCGTACCCAGCGCATGAAAGCCGCCGACGAGGTTGAGCACCAGCAGCACCAGGAAACCGTAGTGTGCCACCGGACTGAGCATGCTCACTGTGCGCAGGAACGCGGGATCGACGCACTCCAGCACCAAAGGCCGGTACAGCACCGCCAAGGCCAGCACCGTGGCCGTGGCAATGCCGCTGATCAGCCACAGCGCAGCATCGTTCAGGGCCAGCACGGTACCGAAGAGCACGTGCAACAGGTCGACGTTGCTGCCGCGCAGCGAGACGATCAACACGCCGATCGCCAGTGAGATCAGGTAGAAGGCCGCCATGCTGGCGTCTTCGGGCGCGACCGTCTGTCGTGCCACGGCGCCGGACAACACGGCGACGCAAAGCCCGACCGCCAAGCCGCCAAGTGTCATCGCACCGAGCGACAGGCCCGCAACCAGGTAGCCGAGCGCGGCGCCGGGCAGAATGGCATGCGCCATGGCGTCGCCAGTCAGACTCATGCGCCGCAGTGTGAGAAAGACCCCGACCGGGGTCGCGCCAAGGGCGAGGGCCAGGCAACCGACCAGGGCCCGGCGCATGAAGCCGAACTCGATGAACGGAACCACCAGCGTGTCGAAGATCATGGCGTGTCGGCTGAGGCGCAGGGACGGCATCGTCCATGCAGTTCCAGCACAATGTCGTCGACGGCGAAGTCGCAGGCCGCCGCCGCGCGACGCAATGGATTTTCGATCGCGGGCAACGGCAGTTCCATCGTGCTGCCGCAGTTGTCGCAGATGGCCAAGCCGACGGGCCCGGCGTCAGCCGTATCGCGCTGGATCACGAAGGCTTTCAGGGATTCGACGCGCTTGACGTGCCGTTCGCGGATCAACTGGTCGAGCGCACGGTAGACAGTCGGCGCGCCGCTGACGCCCGCGTCGCGCAGTGCGTCAAGGATGGCATAGGCGCCGAGCGGTCGATCGGCGTGTCGAAGCACGTCGAGCACGAGCGCGCGGTTGCTGCCGAGCCGGCGTGTCATCGCCAGCGCTGCGGCGAAGCCAACGATGGCCGGTTCAGGCAGAGCAGCAGCCGAGGCTTGCTGCCGTCGGCGAGGCGCGGCGATCGATGTACGAGACCGGGGTGGGCGCTATCGCCACGGCAAACACCGACGGCGAAGCGTGGCATTTCGTGTGCCGTGCCGTCATAGCTATCGGGTCGCGCCAGCGCGGCCGCGCGGTCCGCGGGCGGGACCCACATCGTGCCGGCGCCGCGATAGGTGCACAGCAAACGAATGTCGACCTTGTCGACGTGGAAGCGGCGGCAGGCGTCATTGTCGATCCGATCCAGGCGCAGGTCGACGAGGTCGGAGGCCGCCAATGCGGCGAAGCGCCGGACCAGGTCCACGACGTCGCGCACGAACAGCCGCCGTCCTTCGGCTTTACCCGGAAGCAGCGGCTCGATGGCCGCCGCCGTCTCCGAGGGTGGGAGCAGCCATCGGCCTTCTGGCAATGCCGTGGCGGGAAGCTCGTCCAGCCATGCCTCCAGCGCGGGATCAATACTGCGGCGCCAGAGCGCCAAGGCCACGTTCGGCTGATCGATTGCATCCAGAGTGCGTGGCTCGTCCCCGACGCACACGCGGTCGCTCATGCCGGGATCAATGGCGACGTTCATCTGGTGCGTTGCCATAGTGGTTTGCGAGGCGTTGCAAGAGCGCCGCGACGTATTCTCGTTCCACATGTCGGCCGGCGAAGGCGGATAGCTCAAGGGCGAGCGCGTCGAGAATCGCATCGGCCGGCAACCAAGCGGCACTCGCCTCGCGGATTGCGGATCGGAGCATCGAGCGTACCCGCGCCACGTCCTCCACATGCACCTGCGCAATGCTCGACAGGCTGGTGTCGCTCATGTCCGCGCCTTCGCGCTGAAGCGCGGATAGGTTCCGCTCGGTTGCCTGCACATTCGTCGTGAGCCTCCTCCGGCGCCTATCCGCGCCTTCGCGCTGAAGCGCGGATAGGTTCCGCTCGGTTGCCTGCACATTCG
>CAZVLI010000034.1:9414-12676 GCA_964627965.1 uncultured Rhodospirillales bacterium | reverse complement strand
GCCGGGGGTCGCGGAACTGACGCGGCACCGCGCCGCTGGAGAACTTCGCGCCGGGCCCGCGGCTCAGCGGCAGCGTCGCCTTCACCTCCGCGATGGTCCGCTGGACGCTCTCGCGCGCGCCCATCCGCGCGTGCCATGCCGCCAGCGCGGAGCCCTCGGCCGGGCCCCGCTTGAATACCGTCGCGGTCTGCACGTAGGGCCAGACCGCGAGGTCGCCATAGCCAAACGCGTCGCCGTTGAACCAGTCGCGGCCGCCGAGCTGGCTCTCCAGCCAGGCCTGGAGCTGGCGAACTTCCTCGCCAGGATGTGATCGGCGAGGTCGCCGCTGGCCCTCTTGAAGCCGATCATCTCGTTCAGGCCCCAGTTCACCGCCTCGAACGGCCCATCGCAGACCTCCTCGATCATGCGCACGCGCGCCCGTCCGGCCGCGTCCGCCGGGCGTAGCGGGTGCTCCGGGTATCTGTCCTCCAGGTATTCCAGGATGATCGAGCTGTCGAAGATCGCCAGACCGTCGTCGACCAGCGCCGGCACCTCGCCGCGCGGGTTGACCTCGCTCAGCGCCGTGTCCGGGCCGAGCTCGGCCGGCGGCGTCTCGTAATCCAGGCCCTTCTCCAGCAGCGCGATCTTCACCTTCTGCGCGAACGGACTGAACGGGACGTCGTAGAACTGGATCATGCTTGTTTTCCCGTCAGACCGGCGCTTCGCCGCCGGCGGGGCCGTAGAACACAACCCAGGTGGAGAAATCCTCGGAGAAATCCTCGAACCGGTGCACCCGGCCGGCCGGCGCGAACAGCACGTCGCCGGGACCGAAGGCGATGCGGTCAGGGCCGTTGACGAAGGTGCCGGTGCCGCCGATCACGATGTAGACCTCGTCCTGGTCGTGCGGGGTCTGTGCGTCGTGTCCCTTAGGCGCGTAGTGCCGCACGACCATCGAGCCGTGGCCCATGGCCTTCAGCGACCGTTCGCCCTCGCCCAGCGGGATCGCCTCGGCTTCGGCGACAGAGATGTGCCAGGGCTGCTTGCCCTTGCAAAAGGCATTGAAGTCGGGGCTCGCCATCTTCTCGCTCCCTCATGGTTGCTGCCATGCTAGCGCGCCGGCGCCGGGCGAAGACAGGGCCATTGCCTCCGGCCCCCTCGCGCCATATGTCTGCCTCATGACTGAGTTTGATAAGCGGCCATGAGCGCGCAGCAGCAAGCCCATGTTGATGTGCAGGCCGTGTCCTGCTGGGCACTGCCATGAGCACCGCGCTGCCGATCGTGATGGTCGTGCTGCTGGTGGCGCTCGTCGGCGTGTTGCTGTTCGGCGTCGTCACCATGGCGCGCGACGGCGACAGCATGGAGAAGCACCGGCGCTCCAACAAGCTGATGCGACTGCGCGTGCTGCTGCAATTCGCGGTCGTCGCCGTGATCCTGCTGTTCCTGATCGTGAGTTGAGATGGTTCGACTGACCCGCATCTATACCCGTGGCGGCGACGCCGGCGAGACCAGCCTGGGCGACGGCAGCCGCGTGTCCAAGACCGCGCTTCGCGTCGCCGCCTTCGGCACGGTCGACGAGACCAACGCCGCCATCGGCCTGGCCCGCCTCCATACCGCGGGCGAGGCCGACGCGATGCTGGCGCGGATCCAGAACGACCTGTTCGACCTCGGCGACGACCTCTGCACGCCGGAGGGCAACGAGCGCCGCTCGGGCGCGCTGCGTGTCGCGCCGGCGCAGGTCGACCGGCTGGAGGCCGAGATCGACGCGCTGAACGACAAGCTGGCGCCGCTGAATTCCTTCGTGCTGCCCGGCGGGTCGCCGGCCGCCGCGCATCTGCACCAGGCCCGCACCGTCGCCCGTCGCGCCGAGCGCGAGATGGTGGCGTTGGCCGCCGTCGAACCGGTGAACGAGGCGGCACTGAAGTACATCAACCGCCTCAGCGATCATCTTTTCGTGCTGAGCCGCCACCTCAACGACGACGGCGCCGCCGACGTTCTCTGGGTCCCGGGCGACAATCGCTAGCTGGCGATCGGCCGCCGACGAGTTCATGTGCAGACACTAGGCGGTCAGCACGACTTCTCTTTGTGAGTCTGCGCTTTCGACGACAGCCAGCGTGGCCTCGAGCGTTTTTTCCGCGTCACGAGCTGTGATCACCGGATCGGCGAGCCCGTGTATGACGTCCGCGAAATGCGCGATCTGCAGCTGGATCGGGTCGTCCTCATCGACCTGCAGGCTTTCCATAGGCAGTGGTGTCTGCCAGTTCGGTGCACCCTCGTGGCGCCACAGGCGCATCGATGGAACTGCGAGCGACGCGTCGGTACCCGCCAACAGATAGCAGTCCTGCCCGGTGCGTGGAAAACGGTAGGACGTCCTCTCGCCAGCGGTCAGTTCCCAACTCCAAGGCGCCGACACGTTGTCAGACAAGATGACGGTACCAAGCGCCCCGTTGCGGAAACGTAGGAGCAGAGCCGCTGTGTCTTCGACCGCATAGCCGCGGCGCGTGTTCGAGGTCATGCTTTGGACTGATGCGATGTCGCCGACAATGAAACGCAGGTTGTCGATGTCATGGATCAGGTTGATCAGGATCGGGCCGCCGCCCGGTTGACGCCGCCAGGCCGTATCAAAGTAGGCGTCGGGTTTGTGCGCGAGCCATGTCGCAGATACGGCGGTCAGCTGGCCGAGCGCTCCGGACGTGGTGATCTCGCGGGCCGTTCGCACGATGGGATTGTAGCGGCGATGATGTCCGACCAGGACCGCAACGCCATTCGCTTCCGAAGCGTCGGCCAGCGCCCAGGCAGCGTCGAGCGTGTCGGCGATGGGCTTTTCAACCAGGACCGGTATGCCTGCATGAACGCATGCCAATGCCATTGGCACATGTAGCGAGTTTGGCGTGGCGATGATCACGCCTTGCGGCCTGACGTCGGATAGCATTGGCTCGATGTCATCGTACTGGGGGACGCTCAATTTGGTGGCGGCGGGCGCGCCAGCCGGCGCCGGGTCGACGATCGCTGCCACACTCGCGTGAACCGCCGTGGCGATCGCCTGTAAATGCCGCATACCGATGGTGCCTGCTCCGACCACGGCGATACGAGCCGGCTCTCGCGTCGATGCCATGTTACTGCCCCCCTCGCGGCCGCCTCGGCGAGCCTCTCCGTCCGGTCCCGTTCCGGGCGCTAATGCCGGACGGGGTGATATGCATGCGAGCAACCGTGTCGGCGTCGCCGACGCACGCCCGGGGTCGACAGGATACAGGTATTCGTTCGAGGCCAGCGACTATGAGCTGAC
>CAZVLI010000034.1:0-9404 GCA_964627965.1 uncultured Rhodospirillales bacterium | reverse complement strand
TTGGCGCCTCGCACTGCTCTCGGGCGACAATCGCTAGGCGGCGCGGCCGTAGAGCGCGGTCGACAGGTACTTCATCCCGCTGTCGCACATCAGCGTGACCACCGTGGCCTTGGGCCCGAGCCGGCGGCCCAGGCGGATCGCCGCCACAAGGTTGGCGCCGGTCGAGGTGCCGGCGAAGATGCCTTCGGCGCCGGCCAGTTCGCGCGCCATTGCCATCGCCTCGTCGGTCGAGACGGCGTCGATCTCGTCGATCGCCTCGGCGCGCCACAGCGGCACGACGAAGCCGGCGCCGATGCCTTCGATCCGATGCACCCCGCTGGTCCCGCCGGACAGAACGGCAGACTCCGCCGGCTCCACCGCGACACAGTGAATCGTCCGATTGCGGGCGTGCAGTGCCTCCGACGTGCCGCGCGCGGAGGCGGCGGTGCCGATCGACTGCACGAAACCGTCGATGCGCCCGCCGGTCTGCGCCCAAATTTCCTCGCCCAGGCGATGATAGGCGGCGATCTGGTCCGCGTTGTTGAGCTGGTCGGTCCAGAGCGCGCCGGAGGCCGTGGCGATCTCTTCCGCGGCGGCGATCATGCGTCGGGTCAGGGCCGCGTCCATGCCGCCGGCGTCGCTCGCGATCGTGGTGAGCTCGGCACCAAGCGCCGCCATGTGGTCGCGCTTCTCCTGGCTGAACGCGTCCGACGTGACGATCGATAGCGGGTAGCCCTTCACCGCGCAGACCATGGCCAGCGACACGCCGGTGCTGCCGCCGGTGTACTCCACCACCCGGCCGCCGGGACGGAGCCGGCCATCCGCCTCCGCCGCCTCGATCATCGCCAGCGCCATCCGATCCTTCATCGATCCGGTCGGGTTTTGCGCTTCCAGCTTCAACAGGATGCGGGCGCAGTCCGCCGGCACGACGGCGCCGAGTTCGATCAGCGGCGTGTTGCCGATGCGGTCCAGAATCGAGGTGCCGACCATGCGCGCTCCATCACTAACTTTCAGAATGCAAGTCGCGACTCTATCGATAGACTTGCTAATTGCAAGTCACTATGATGGCGCTACTGATCTGGCGCTCACGGGAGACCGCGCATGTCGCAAGACGTGGCGATCGAAGATCACGAGTTCCGCTCCGACTGCTCCATCGCACGCACGCTGGAACTGGTCGGCGACAAGTGGACGCTGCTGATCGTGCGCGACCTGATGTGGCACGGGAAGCACACCTTCCAGGCCCTGCAGGACAGCGCCGAGCGCGTGCCGACCAATATCCTTGCCGAGCGACTGAAGCGGTTGATGCGCTGGGGTCTGGTGCGCCGCGAGCCGTATCAGGACAGGCCGGTGCGCTACGCCTACCACCTCACCGAGGCGGGCCGGTCGCTGGAGCCGGTGCTGCGTCAGATCATGCGCTGGGGCCACGAACGCCTGGACGGCGGTTACTACGACCCGACGACCGCCTCGTAGGTCAGCCGCTTCAGTTCCGCCGCGAAGGGGTGGGAGAAGCCCATCTGGCGCTGGGTCATGACCACGGCCGCCAGATCGTGTTGCGGCGAGATCCACCACTGCGTACCGGCGATGCCGCCCCACCAGATGTCGCCGACGACGCCCGGATGCTCGTGCGGCAGCGGCGCCAAGCTCACGGCGCCGACCAGGCCATAGCCCTTGCCGGGCAGGGTGCCGAGCCCGGTGAACTGGATGAACTGGCCGTCGGGGAGCTGGTTCTGACCGATCAGCTCCATGGTTTCCGGCCGCAGCAGCGTATTCTCGCCTGGAGTTAGCGCGCGCATCAGCGCCACCATGTCCGGCAGGCTCGAAACCAGGCCGCCGCCACCGGATTGGCGCGGGAATGGCTGACGGAAAGCACCCGGCCACGGCTCGTCGGCGCGGCTCAGCCCCGGCGTCATCGGCGCCATCAGATCGGCGCCGGCATAGTAGGTCGCCAGTCGGTTCTGCTTCTCCGGCGGTGCCCAGAAGCCGGTATCGACCATGCCCAGCGGCTCCAGGATGCGCGCCCGCAGCGCCGCTTCGAACGAACCGCCGGTGATCACCTCGACCAGCCGCGCCAGCACGTCGGTGGCGACCGAATACTCCCACGAGGTGCCTGGGTGATACGTCAATGGCAGTTCGGCCAGGACGTCGATCATCTGCGCCAGCGTCGTCGCCGGGCTGTTCACCGCTGCCTCGGTGTAGAGCTTGTAGATCAGGGTGCCGGGATCGAGCAGGCCATAACTCAGACCGGCGGAATGCGTCATCAGATGTCGTACGGTGATCGGCCCGTTGGCGGGCTCCGTGTCCGACGCGTCGGTGGCACCCGAGCGCAGAACACGACGATCGGCGAGCTGGGGAATGAAGCGCTCGACCGGATCGTCGAGGTCGAGGTGACCGTCCTCGCGCAGCAGCAGTACCAGGCACGACGTCAGTAGCTTGGTGTTCGAGAACACCCGGAACAGGTGATCGGTCCGCAGCGCCTCGCCGGACTCCCGGTCCGCCATGCCGGCGCAGTGAAGGTCCACGAGATCGCGCCCCTTCAACACCGCCGACGACACGCCGGCCAGCAACTCGCCATCGACATAACGCTGCATGGCCGCGTGCAGGGCACTGAAGTCGTAGCCGCCGTCGGTCACTGCCAAGCTGGTCATGTGGTTTCGTTCCTCATGTTCGTTTGCCTCGCCGCGGCTGGCCGGCGCGCCCGGACAGCTTCTCACGTTCCCTTAAGTATTTGCCGACATAGTGCGTTTTGGCCATTTGGGAAAGCGGGGCATGACAACCGCGACGACGAGGCAGCGGCGGGGCAGCGATACGCCCGCGCGACAGGTGGTGCGCGCGGCGTGCGTGATCGTCGTCGCGGCCGCGCTGTACCTGCTTGGCGCTTTCGACGCCATGCAGCGCTATGTCGTCGACGAGCGCTTCGCGTTCTACGAGCGTGCGCCCAGTGGCTCGCTGCTGGTCGTCGAGATCGATCGCAAGAGCCTGGACGAGCTGGCCGTGTGGCCCTGGCCGCGCGGCGTTCACGGCGCCTTGCTCGAGCGCCTGATGGAAGCCGGCGCGAACCGCGTCGCCTACGACATCGAGTTCAGCGCTGTGTCACTCGAATCCGAGGACGAGGCGTTCGAGACGGCATTGCGACGCTTCGGCGAGCGCGTCTACCTGCCCGTGGTGGCGCAGCCGCATCCCGACGGCACGATCGCCTATGCGGTCCCGATACCCCGCTTCCTGCGCCACGTGATTCCGGCCTCGGTGAACGTGTTCCCCGACCCCGACGGTCGCGTGCGCCGGATCGGTACCGAGGTCGCGATCGGCGACGTCGCGGTCCCGGCGATGGCGGTCGCGCTTGCCGATGGCGCCAGCACCTCTGGCAACCAAGTTGCGCTCGACTTCGGCATTCGCGTGCTCGACACGCCGCGCGTCTCCTATATCGACGTGCTCCGCGGGCGTGTCGATCCCGCGCTGATCCGCGACCGCGACGTGGTTATCGGCGCGACCGCGATCGAGATGGGCGATCGGCTTCCGGTGCCGCTCTACGCCGCCGTCAGCGGTGTCTTCATTCATGCCTTGGGTTACGAAACGCTGGCCCAGGGTCGCGCGCTGCAGCCGGCCGGACCGCTGCCGGTGCTCGCCGCCTGCGCCCTGCTTGGGCTTGCGTTCTGCGGTGTCTTCGCCCGCCTGACATGGCGGCGCTCGGTGCTGTTGCTGCTGGGCGCCGGCGCGGCCTTGCTCGGTCTGGGCCTGTGGGGCCAAGCGAGCTTCGCCGTCGTGATCGACGAGATACCGGTCATGTTCGTGCTGCTGGCGCAGTTCCTGATCAGCGTGGTGCGACGCATCGACGTCCAGCTCCTGTGGATCTGGCGTCAGGACCAGGAGATCCAGCGCCAGCAGAAGGTGATGATGAACGTCGTCGAGTCCAGCTTCGACGCGATCATGACCTTCACGCTGGATGGGGTCATCGAGACCGCGAACGAGGCGGCGTCGCGCGTCTTCGGTTATCCGCAGGACGGACTGGTCGGAGCCAAGGTCCACGACCTCATCGAGGGGCTGTCGCAGGACGAGCATCCGCTGGCGACCCAGCTCCGCGCCGGTCGCGGCCATGTCGAGTTCGAGGCGCGCCGAGCCGACGGCACCGGCTTTCCCATTGACGTTTCGACTGCGCAGGTATCGACCGACGACCAGTCGTTGCTGGTGGCCGTCGTGCGCGACATCTCCGAGCGCAAGCGTCACGAGCAGGAACTGACGCATCAAGCGCTGCACGATGCGCTCACCGGCTTGCCCAACCGCACGTTGCTGGAGGACCGGACCAGGGCCGCGATCAGCCTCGCCGAACGCAATGGCGAGCCGTTCGCGTTGCTCCTGCTCGACCTCAACGAGTTCCGCGTGATCAACGACACGCTGGGTCACGCCATCGGCGACCAGTTGCTCATCGACGTCGGACAGCGCGTCAATGGGACGCTGCGCAAGACCGACACGCTGGCGCGGTTTGGTGGCGACATGTTCATGGCGCTGTTACCGGCGGTGACCGACCTGGAGCGAGCCAAGCGCGTCGCCAGCCGCATGGCCGCCTCGCTGGTCGAGCCGTTCGCCGTCGGCGACCTGCGTCTGGAAATCGGCGGCAGCATCGGCATCGCGCTGTTCCCCGAGCATGCCACCGAGGCCGCCTCGCTGATCAAGTGCGCTGACGTGGCCATGTACATGGCCAAGCACGAGAAGGCTTCCATCGCCGTCTACGACCGCGCGCAGGACCAGAATTCGCTCCGCAACCTGTCGATGGCCGGCGAGCTGCGGCAGGCGATCGAGAATGACCAGCTCGAGTACTACTATCAGCCCAAGGTCGACCTCCACACGGACCGCGTGGTCGCCTTCGAGGCGCTGGTGCGGTGGATCCACCCAGTGCACGGCTTCGTGCCGCCGGACGACTTCATCGGTCACGCCGAACGCACCGGCATGATCGGCGCTCTGACCCGCTGGGGCCTGCGTACCGCCGTGGCCCAGGTCGCGGAGTGGCGCGCACAGGGCTACGACTTCGCCGTCGCGGTCAACCTGTCGACTGGCGACCTGCTGGAGCCGGACCTGCCGGACTTCGTCACCGGTCTGCTGACGCGGCATGGCGTGCCGGCGGAACGCCTGACGCTGGAGATCACCGAGAGTGCCTGGATGTCGGATCCGGACGCGGCGCTGGCGACGATCGGCCGACTGCGCGATACCGGCGTTCGGCTCTCTATCGACGACTTCGGCACCGGGTACTCGTCGCTGGGCTATCTCAAGCAGCTGCCGGTGCACGAGCTCAAGGTCGACAAGTCCTTCGTGCTGAACATGACCGAGGACGAGGGCGACCGGGTGATCGTTCGATCCACCATCGACCTGGCGCACAACCTGGGCCTCAAGGTCGTCGCGGAGGGTGTCGAAGGCGCCGAGCACGTGGACCTGCTGCGCGAGCTCGGCTGCGACACCATCCAGGGCTTTCATCTCTCCAAGCCGTTGCCGCCGGCCAAGCTTGCCGAATGGCTGGTGGCGCCCCTGTTCGCGCCGCGACGGTTGCCTGACGAGCCGGAAGTCGATCGGCCCGCGGTCGCCTGACCGTGGACAGCCGCCGGGGAGTTGTGTAGCGTCCCGGCCATGAGCCCGTCAGGACGGATACGCATAGCCATCGCCGGCGCCGCCGCGCCGCGGTCCGTCCGTTTTCTCTGGTGACGCTCAGCTAGCGGGCCCGCGCGCCGCCCCGATGGCGCGAACAGCTTCTATCCAGTTTCCAACATCCGTCCGGTGCCGCCGGACCGTTCCGTCCAGAGAACCGTCATGACCGAGACCTTCATCGCCCCCTCCGGCCTGCGCGTCGGCCGCGAGATCATCGAGCTGCCCTATGACCAGGGCATCGACAACCTGATCGACCGGCTCGATCGCGAGCCAGGCGCGTATCTCTCCTCCGGCGTGGAGGACCCCGACAAGTACTCCCGCCTCGACATGGGCTTCGCTTCGCCGCCGCTCAGTTTCGAGGGCACGATGGACACCCTGACGGTAACGGCGCTGACCGAGGTCGGCGTGCCGTTGCTGAAGCTGCTGACGCCGATACTGGTGGCGGGGCCGGAGACCACGGTCGAGAGCCAGGACGAGCGCGTCCTTAAGCTGAGGATCGCGCGCACTGATGCGGTCTTTCCGGAGGAGGAGCGCAGCCGGCAACCATCGGTCCTGAGCCCGATCCGCCGCCTGCTCGCGGAGTTCGAGGGCTATCCCGATCCCTTTCTCGGGCTGTACGGCGCCTTTGGCTACGACCTGATCTTCACCTTCGAGCCGATGCCGCTGACGCAGGCGCGCGACCCGGACCGGCCGATCCTCAAGCTGTTCCTGGCCGACCGTGTGTACGTACTGGACCGCCACAAGGAGACGGCGACCTGCCATCAGTTCACCTTCCAGCTCGGCGGCCTGACCACCGAGGGCGTGATGGCGACTCGACCGGAAGCGCCGTTCGGCGCCGAGGCCCCGGTCGAGGAGGGCGGCATCGTCTCAGACCTCACCGACGAGCAGTACCAGGCCAACGTGGTCAAGGCGAAGGAGCACATGCGCGTCGGCGACGTCTTCGAGGTGGTCCTGAGCCGGACCTTCTCGGCGCCGTTCCGCGGCGCGCCATCGGCGCTGTTCCGCACCATGCGCCGGATCAATCCGTCGCCTTACGAGTTCCTGTTCCAGCTCGGTGACGAACAGCTCGTCGGTGCGTCGCCGGAGATGTTCGTGCGCGTCGACGGCGACCGTGTGGAGTCCGCGCCGATCTCCGGCACCGTGCGTCGCGGCGCCAATCCGATGGAGGACGCTGACCGGCTCAAGTCGCTGTTCAACTCGGAGAAGGACGAGGTCGAGCTGACGATGTGCACCGACGTCGACCGCAACGACAAGGCGCGGATCTGTCGACCGGGCACCGTGAAGCTGCTCGCCCGCCGCAATATCGAGCGCTACGCCGGCCTGATCCACACGGTCGACCACGTGGAAGGGCGGCTGCGTGCCGGTTTCACCGGCATCGACGGCTTCTTGAGCCACATGTGGGCGGTGACGCTCACCGGCGCGCCCAAGCGCATGGCGGTGCGCCTGGTCGAGGACATGGAGGCGACGGCGCGGCAATGGTACGGCGGCGCCGTCGGCGTCCTGTCCCTGAACGGCAACGTGAACACCGGCATCACCATCCGCACCGTCCATTTGCGCGACGGCCGCGCCTACTACCGGGCCGGCTCGACGCTGGTCTTCGACTCCGTGCCGGAGGAGGAAGAGCAGGAGACTCGTACCAAGGCGACGTCGTTCTTCCGCGCCATGGAAGGCGGCGCCACCCGAGCCATCGAGCCGGAAGCGGAACAACCCTTCGCCGGCGTCCGCGTCGTGATGGTCGATAACGAGGACAGCTTCGTTCACACGTTGGCCGACTACTTCCGTCAGACCGGCGCCGAGGTCACGACCTTCCGCGCCGGGACGGACGTTGATCGCCTGCTGCGTGACCGGCCCGCGCTGGTGGTGCATTCGCCCGGTCCGGGCCGGCCGGCTGACTTCGGCGCACCTGAGTTGATCCGCGAACTGACGGGTCGAGGCGTGCCGCAGTTCGGGGTCTGTCTTGGCCTGCAGGCGATGGTCGAGGCCTTCGGCGGTGAACTGGGCATCTTGCCGGAGCCGCGCCACGGCAAGCGCTGGACCCTGGCGCACGACGGCACCGGCCTGTTCGAGGGCTTGCCGAACCCGGCGCAGGTCGGCGCCTATCATTCGCTCTACGCCGTCGAGGCGAAGGTACCGGATGAACTGCAGGTCACGGCGCGCAACGAACGTCAGCTTGTGATGGCAGTCCGGCACCGTACGGCGCCGCTGGCGGCGGTGCAGTTCCACCCAGAATCGATCCTGTCGCTGGACCAGCGCGCCGGTCACCGCCTTGTCGAGAACGCGCTTCGCGAGCTCGCGTCGCCGGCTGACTAGGCGGTGATTCGCCGGGCGATGCCAAATGCGTCGCCAGCGCCGAGCGCTTCGTGCGCGCTTATCGCAAGAGAAAAGGCCGCCCGAAGGGCGGCCTGTGAGTTGTGGTGTGCTTGGGTGGCATCTGCAAATTTAGAAAAATCTTATTGATAAAACGTTAACAACAGCGCCTTGTCGGACCGGTTGAGAGGCTTGCGCCGCTCGTCCCGATCGGGGCGATGCTCTGTCAGTCTGGATGCGATCGGCGCAGGGTCGGGCGAGCCAAGTCGCGTCGCCGGGGCGGTGTTGGGTTAACCGGCGTCGTGGCTGCGCAGCAAGAATAAAGCGGCTGCCATGGCGCCAGCCGCTTGCTAGTCGTGTGCCCAACGACGCGGGGACACAGAAACTCCAACGCAACTACGCTCTACTTGTATGTTGGCGCCGCGATACGCAGCGGCATGCCTGTCGTTTCCTTCATGTGATTCTTAGCTGCTACTCCTGTCAAAATGGTAAACGACTGGACGCCAGAAGATTTTTTCTTTACGCAGCGATCCACCATTCGGCCGCCCCCTGGTAGGGGGGCGACCGATACGCGGCTACTTGGGGAATGCTTTGGGATGCGTGTGCAGGCTATCGTCGATTCATGTCCCGAAAGTTAACGATGCGATGAAAAACGACACAAAGATCATACATTATAATATCCTTCATAACGTGATATGTTTTCAGCGCATGTCTGGTATGTGATCTGTGCGGGGACTGATATCTTAGATAATGGAGCTAGACTAAATCGACTGGGGTCAAGAACTAATAGCAATCGTTACGAAGTAGGGGAGTTTGCCAAGGCATGAGTGCCTCGGACAACGGAGCCGCGAACGGTGAGAGCGTGAATCCGATCTCGATCGACGATTCGCCCTTCTTCCAGTTCATGCGGCTGGTGAACCTGACGGCAAAGCCGTTCAACCTCAAGTTCTCGAAGCAATACTCGCTGACGCTGAATGAGTGGCGGGTGATGATGGCACTGGCGAGCTACCCGGGCCTGGCCGCGCATGAACTGGCCCAGCTCATCGGCATCGACAAGATGAGCATCTCTCGTGCGGTCCGGCGCATGACCTCGATGAACCGGATCAGCCGCGACCCGGATCCGGGCGATCGCCGCCGCACGCTCCTCCGGCTAACCGAGGAAGGGCGAGACGTCTTCATGGCGATCGGTCCGGCCGCCAAGGAACGCGAGCGGACGTTGTTCTCCGCGCTGTCAGACACGGAGGAGCGTCAACTCCGCCGGCTGCTGCGCAAGCTGGAGGACACGGTCCGCAGCTGGGAGACCGAGGAAGACGACGACAGCGCCTGACGGCGCACGGACCTCAGAAGCCGTAAAGGTCCGGGCGATTGCCACGGGCCCATGTGATCGGGGCCTCCGACCAGGCCAGCAGGTGGCAACCGCCGCGGCTGGTCGCCGTCATCGTGCAGCCGGCCTCGGCGACCACGAAGCTGCCGGCGCGCGCGGTGCC
>CAZVLI010000033.1:0-12696 GCA_964627965.1 uncultured Rhodospirillales bacterium | reverse complement strand
CGGTGCCGTCGAAGGCGATGGACTTGCCGCCGACGCCACTGGTGGTGCCGATCAGCGACCGGTAGGTCGGCGCGGCGCGGCAGAACTCGAACAGCACCGAAACCTCGGCTTCCTTGGACAGGCCAAGGCCGCCGTGCTCGGCCGGCAGCGCCAGGCCGAACAGGCCGAGCTCGGCCATGCGCTTGACCAGCCGCTCTGGGAGATCGCCGGCGGCCTCCGCTTCGGCCTCGGCGGGGATCAGCTCACGGTCGACCAGGCGCGTCACCTGGTCGAGCATCGGCCCGAGTATCTCGTCGTCGATCATGCCGAGACGATCTCCCCCGCCTCGCGGACCAGCGTCTCGAACAGGTCGGCGGCCGGCATGATGCGGTTCAGCCCCACCGCCTGGCCGGCCCACATCGACGTGAAGTCGCCGGAACCATTTGCTTCACCCTTCGCTGCCAGCGGCGCCGTCAGGCGGCGTTGCAGCGGGAACGGCGCCGCCTCGTGCTGATGTGCCGCCAATGTTTTCACCAGGCGATTGTTGAGGCCTCGCGCGGATCGGCCGGAGAAGCCCTTGGTGATGCGTGTGGCATCGTCCGACGCGGCGTTCAGGTTCTCGCGGTAGACCGGCGAGATGCCGGACTCCGGACACGACAGGAAGGCGGTGCCGATCTGTGCGCCGGCCGCGCCGAGCGCGAACGCCGCCGCGATGCCGCGCCCGTCGGCGATACCACCGGCCGCGATGACCGGCACGTCGACCGCGTCTACCACCATCGGCACCAGCGCCATGGTGCCGATGGTCCCGGCATTGTCGCTGTCGTCGAAGGTGCCGCGATGGCCGCCGGCCTCCGCGCCCTGGGCGATGATCGCGTCGCATCCGCCGGCCTGCAGCGCCTTTGCCTCCGACACCGTGGTCGCCGAGGCCAGGATCAGCACGCCGGCGTCCTTCAGTGGCCGCAGCAGGTCGTCGGCTGGCAGGCCGAAATGAAAGCTCGCCACCTTCGGCGGCGCCCGCATCACGACCTCCAGCATGCCGGCGTCGAACGGCGGCATCAGCGGGTCGAGCGACGGCGCCTCCTCGATGCCAAGCTCGTCATAAAGCGGTCGCAGGTGGTCCCGCATCCTTGCCGCATCGTCGGCGGGCGGGGTCGGCGCCTGATGCGCGAAGAAGTTCAGATTGTAGGGCGCGTTGGTCTGCGCCCGCGTCGCGTCGATGGCCTCGGCCAGCTGTTCCAGCGAGTAGGCGGCGCAGCCGAGCGAGCCCATGCCGCCGGCATTGCTGACCGCGGCGGCCAGCGCCGGTGTCGAGGCGCCCGCCATCGGAGCCTGGATGATCGGGTGCTCGATGCCGAGCAGGTCGGTCAGCGTGCGTCGTGGCCACATGGTCGCCCTCCCGTGCTGGCCGAGGCGTGACCCCGGGCCGGTGGTCTTCTAGCATAGCGAAAATGCGGGAGTATCCAGGCCATGAACAAGCAGGTCAGCCCCCAGGCGGCCGTCGCCGAGGCCGCCAACGTCGCCGAGACCTTCGCGCGCTTCGCCCACGATCTCGATGTCGGCGCGATCCCGGACCGCGTGGTGCAACGCGCCAAGCTGCACATCCTCGATGCGTCTGGAATTGGGCTGGCGTCGACCACCTATGACTTCGCCCAGCATGCCGCGAACGGCATCGCCGCACTGGCCGGCGAGGGGGATTGCCCCGTGATCGGCATGAGCCTGCGCCTACCGATCCGCGACGCGGTGCACCTGAACGGCGTGCTGGTGCACGGCCTGGATTTCGACGACACCCATTCCGGCGCCGTGACCCATCTCACGGCCAGCATCTGGCCGACCGTGCTGGCGGTGGCCCATCGGGAAAGCGCATCCGGGGCCGAGGCGCTGACGGCTTACTTGGCCGGCGTGGAGTGCGGCGCCCGCATCGGCGCGGCGGCGCAGGGCGGCTTCCACACCAAGGGCTTTCACCCGACCGGCGTAGTCGGCACCTTCGCCAGCACCATCGCCGCCGGCTGGCTGATGGATCTGTCCGAAACCCAGCTCCGCCAGGCCCAGGGCATCGCGCTGTCGATGGCCTCGGGCAGCCTTGAGTTCCTCGCAGATGGCGCCGGCACCAAGCGCATGCACCCCGGCTGGGCGGGCGCCTGCGCGATCACGGCGGCGGCGATGGCGAAGCAGGGCTTCACCGGCCCGGCCGCGCCCTACGAGGGTCGTTACGGCCTGTTCTCCAGCTACATGCCGGATGACGCGTCGGTCGATCTCGCCGGCATCGGCGCGACACTGGGCGAGGCGTGGGAAATGGAGAATGTCGCGTTCAAGCCATTCCCGGCCTGCCACCTCGCACACGCCTGCATTGATGCCGCTTTGGCACTGAAGCGCGAGCATGGTTTCGGTGTTGACGACATTGAAGCCATCGTCGCCCGCGTCGGCGCCGGACCAGTGCCGGTGATCTGCGAACCGGAGGCCGAGAAGCGCCGCCCGACGACGGCCTACGAGGCGCAGTTCTCGGTGCACTACATGATCGCCGCCGCGCTACGCCGCGGCCGCTTCACCCTGGCCGAGCTCGATGCCGAGGCACTGAACGACCCGTCGATCCAAGCACTGGCCGCCAAGGTCAGCTACGAGGTGAACCCGGATTCCGCCTATCCGCGCTACTACGACGGCGAGGTCGATATCCGCTTCGCCGACGGACGCATGCTCAAGCACCTTGAAGCGAAGAACCGCGGCTCGGACGGCAATCCTCTGACGGCCGACGACATCGTCGACAAGTTCTTGGGCAATGCCACCCGCGCCGTCAGCCGCCGCCGAGCCGAGCGCGTGCGCGCGGCGGTGATGGCGCTCGATACCGCGCTCGACCTCGACGATCTCGCCGACGCGTTGAGCCTGGCTTAGGGAAGACAGACATGGATGTCCGTACGCAGATGCGCCGCGCCGCCGGCTTCTTCGCCGACCACGAGGCGGTCGTGCACGGCGACTTTCGGCTCACCTTCGACGCTGCCTGGCGCCGGGGCATCCGCTTCGGCAACGGCCTGATCGCGATGGGCGTGAAGCCCGGCGACCGCGTCGCGGTGCTGGAGGACAACTGCATCGAGGCCGCCGACTTCTACCTCGGTGTCGCCAACGCCAACGCGGTGCGGGTGCCGCTCTACCCGCGCAACGGCCGCGAGGCGCACCTGCACATGGTCGGGCACACCGGCTGCCGCTTCCTGGTGGTGCAGGACAAGTACGCGCACGAGGTCGAGGGGTTGGAGGACGACCTCCCGGACCTGGAGCGCATCTTCGTGCGCGACAGCAGCTACGAGGAATGGCTAGCGACGCAGTCCGACGTCGACCCGGACCTGCCGATCTCGGAAGACGATCTCTACATCCTGCGCCACACCGGCGGCACCACCGGGCCATCGAAGGGCGTCGCGTACACACACGGCATGTGGCTCGATGTCGGCCGCAACTGGTTCTACACCTTCCCGCCGGTGGAGATCGGCGACAAGTGCCTGCACATGGGGCCGATCTCGCACGGCTCGGGCTATTTCTTCGGGCCGACCTGGCTCGGCGGCGGCGTCAACGTGATGGCCGACCATTTCAACGCCGCGGCCGCCGTCGACCTGATGGAGCGCGAGGGCATCGGCTACGCCTTCATGGTGCCGACCATGGTCAACGCGCTGCTGCAGGTGAAGGGCGTCGAGACGCGCGACTGGTCGAAGCTGAAGGCGATCAACATCGCCGCCGCGCCGATCGCCGACGACACCGCGTTGCGCGCGCACAAGGTCTTCGGCGATGCGCTGTACCAGCTCTACGGCCAGACCGAGGCGTTGCCGGTCACGGCGATGAGCTCAAAACAGTGGTTCGCGGAGGTCGAGGGCTCGACGCCGCTACGCTCGTGCGGCCTGTGCATGCCCTACGCCGAGCTGGAGATCCGCGACGAGGACAACAACCCGCTGCCGCTGGGCGAAGAGGGCGAGCTTGCGGTGAAGTGCGCCGGCCAGATGACCGGTTTCTGGAATGATCCGGCGGCGACCAAGGAACGTGTGGTCGACGGCTGGGTGCTCACCGGCGACATCGCTCGCATCGACAAGAACGGCTACGTCTACCTGCTCGACCGCGCCAACGACATGATCGTCTCCGGCGGCTACAACATCTACCCGGCCGAACTGGAGAACGCGATCTCCAGCCACCCGGCGGTGATCGAGTGCGCCGTCTTCGGCATCCCGCACGAGAAGTGGGGCGAGACCCCGATGGCCGTCTGCGTGGTCGAGGACCCGAAGATGGTCGACGCGCAGGAGCTGATCGACCTGTGCGCCAGGGAACTCGGCTCGTACAAGAAGCCCGGCCAGGTCGAACTGCGCACCGAACCGCTGCCAAAGAGCCCCGTCGGCAAGATCCGCCGCAAGGAACTGCGCGACCCGCACTGGGCCGGCCGCGGCCGCCGCATCGGCGGCGCCTGAACAATCCATAACCGTCATTCCCGCGAAGGCGGGAATCCAGGCGGCGTCGGCCACCTGCGAGGACGGTGCCCTCCATCCCTGGATGCCCGCCTGCGCGGGCATGACGACAATGGAAGAATGATCACATGACCTGGGACGACGAACGCGAGGAACTGGAGCGCCGGCGCCGGCTCGCGCACGAGATGGGCGGGCCGGAGCGGGTGAAGCGCCAGCACGACGGCGGCCGCCTCACGGTGCGCGAGCGCGTCACGGCGCTGGTCGACGACGGCAGCTTTCACGAGATCGGCGAGCTCGCCGGCAAGGTGCTCTACAACGACGCCGGCGACATCGACAGCTACCTGCCGACCAACTGCGTGATGGGCCGCGCCTCCATCGACGGCCGCCCTGTGGTGGTCAGCGGCGACGACTTCACCGTCCGCGGCGGCTCGGCGGACGCTACTATCTGGGAGAAGAACAAGTACCCGGAGATGATGGCCAACGAACTGCGCCTGCCGATCGTGCGACTGATCGAGGGTTCGGGCGGCGGCGGCTCGGTCCGCACCATCGAGACCACCGGTCGCGCAAACCTTCCCGGCGGGCTCGGCACCAGCTCCGGCTACAACCTGATGGCTGCCAACATGGCGACGGTTCCCTGCGTGGCGCTGGGTCTGGGCTCGGTGGCGGGGCTGGGCGCGGCGCGGCTGGCTGCGTCGCACTATTCGGTGATGGTGAAGCCGACGGCCGCGATGTTCGTCGCCGGCCCGCCGGTGGTGAAGCACATCGGCGAGGACCTCGACAAGATGGAGCTCGGCGGCCACGCGATCCAGACCCGCGCCGGTGCCGTCGACCACGCCGTCGAGACGGAGGAGGAGGCCTTCGCCTGCGTGCGCAGCTTCCTGAGCTACCTGCCGTCCTCGACCTTCGAGCTGGCCGAACGCGCGACGCCGAGCGACGATCCCGGTCGGCGCGAGGAGGCGCTGTTCGAGATCGTGCCGCGCGAAACCCGCAAGACCTACCGCATGCACAAGATCATCGAAGCGGTGGTCGATGCTGGATCGTTCTTCGAGATGGGGAGCAGGTTCGGCCGCTCGATGATCACCGGCTTCGCCCGCCTGGACGGCTGGCCGGTGGCGCTGATGGCCTCCGACCCACGCTACTACGCCGGCTCATGGGATGCCGAGGCGTGCCAGAAGATCGTGCGCTTCATCGACATGGCCGAGACCTTCCACCTGCCGGTGGTCTACCTCGCCGACTGTCCGGGCTTTCTCGTCGGCAGCCACGCCGAGAAGACCGGCACCATCCGCCACGGCGTGCGCGCGATGTCATCGATCAACCAGTCCACGGTGCCGTGGTGCTCGATCATCATCCGCAACGCGTTCGGCGTCGCGGGCGGCGCGCACCGGCCGGTCGGGCGCTACTCGGTACGTTACGCCTGGCTGTCGGGGCGCTGGGGCTCGCTGCCGATGGAGGGCGGCATCGAGGCGGCCTATCGCGCCGAAATCGACGCCGCGCCGGACCGCGAGGCCAAGATTGCCGAGATCGAGGAACACCTCGGCCGCCTGCGCTCGCCCTTCCGCACCGCCGAGAGCTTCTGGGTGGAGGAGATGATCGACCCGCGCGAGACCCGCCCGCTGCTCTGCGACTTCGCCAACCTCGCCGCCAAGCTCCGCACCCCCGGCCCAGTGAGTTTCGGGATGCGGCCGTGAGCCTGCCCGGCCCTTCCTAGGGAGGTGAGGAGAAGGGCGGTCTCGGTCGGCCCTGGCGTCGGTGAGTCTTACACTTCCGACGTAGAACTCGCCGCGGTCGTCGGCAAGTTGTTGATATTGTTAACCACAGTAGTCTGGCGTTGTTCTTGCTTGGATGGCTTCCAAGAAATGAACCAAGGGGGTCATGCGACAATGAAATTCACCATAATCAAGGGCGCGATCGCTGCGGCCGTCCTGAGCCTTTGCGCCGTGAGTGGCGCGCAAGCTGGCGTCGTGGACTTCACCTCGGGTCTGCCCGCCTCCGGCGATGGCGCTGTGGGTTTCAGCAAGACCGACATGGGTGTGACCTTCACCTTCACGCCGACCAACAACCTGGTCGGCGGACCGCGCTGGCTCAGCAGCGGCAACGGATTTTCGTTTGGCGGCGGCAGCGGCAGCACGCTGCAGTTCGACTTCGTGACCGACGTCGATGTGGAGCTGGTCAGCTACGCGCTGGGCGGCGGCGTCATCCAGCTTGGCAATCCGAACTTCAACATCCAGGAAGGCGCGACCGTCCTGTCGGGGCCCAATCAGGCAAATGTGGCGTTGGGCGCATTTCTCTTTAGCGGTCAACCCATCGAGATCGACGCCGGCACCACGTACAGCTTCGTCGTGAACAATTTCGGCGCCGGCATCCAGCGCCAGATGGCGTCGTGGACGTTCGACCTGGCCGAAGATGTGCCGGAACCCATCGGCCTCGGTATCTTCGCGTCCGGTTTGGCTCTGTTTGCGGCGCGTCGCCGCCGGCGGAGCTAGGAAGCCGGCACCTCGTAGCCGTACTCGCCCGCCGCGTCGGTGAGCCATTCCCAGCAGGCCTGGGCGTAGCCGCGCGCGACGTAGAGGTCGATCCCGTCCTCGATCCCGTGCAGGACGACCGCGAACGGCCCAAGCCGCGTCGCCGCGACGTCGCCGGCGGCAAACCGTTCCAGGTCGATCGGGCAGCCCTTCGACAACACATCGCGGACCGCGCGGCCGGTCAGCCGTAGGACGACGCGGCCGTGGCTCTGGTCGACGACGGTAGCATTGTCGGGGCTGGCCTCGGCGTCGACCAGCAGCCAGCGGTCCGGCCCGATGTTGAGCGCGACGCCGTCGCCCAGCGGCGCGCTGGCGTTCGGGCCGGGCAGATCGATTCCGGTCGCGCCCCACGCCGCGACCTCGGTCAGCGTCAGGTCGCGCCGCTCGCGCAGCACCAGGCCGGGGCCGCCCTGGTCCAGTCGACCGAAGCGGCCGGGGAACGTGACCGTCGCCAGTGCGGATTTCGCCTCAGCCACGTTGCCGCTCCCCTTCAGGGTCGTAGAAGCGCGGCGAGACCACGCGTACCCGCACCACGTTGTCGCCCATCGGATCGTGCGCGTAGATCGTGGCGCCGTCGTTGCCGGCGAGCCCGCCATTGAGCAGCGCCAGCGCGATGGGCATGCCGAGCGCGGGGCTGTAGGACCACGACGTCACGTGCCCGAGACTGTCGACCGGCAGCGATGGCGCCGGCGTCACGTCGGCCTCACGCAGCAGGTGCATGCCGGCCTTGAAGTCGGAGGCGCCGTCGGTCGGCACCAGCCCGACCAGCGCCGGCCGTTCGGCGTCCGTCAGCGACGCGCGCCCGGCCATCTCGCGACCGACGTGTGGCTTTCCGGCCTTCACCATGCGGCCCAGCCCGAGATCGGTCGCCGTCGTTTGGCCGTTCATCTCCGCGTGGGTGACATGACCCTTCTCGATGCGCAGCGCACCCATGGCCTCGGTTCCGTAGGGCGCGACGCCGAGCCCTTCGCCCGCTGTGAGCAAGGCGGTCCAGGCCGCTTCCGCGAAGTCGGCCGGCATGTGGAGTTCGTAGGCGAGTTCGCCGGAGTAGCTGATGCGAAACAGGCGGCAGGTCACGCCGTCCAGCGTCGCCTCGCCCACGGCGAGGAACGGGAAGTCGTCCAGGTTCACGTCGCTGAGCA
This sequence comes from uncultured Rhodospirillales bacterium, assembly GCA_964627965.1. Classification (GTDB taxonomy): domain Bacteria; phylum Pseudomonadota; class Alphaproteobacteria; genus JAVKFY01. The sequence goes on along the minus strand of CAZVLI010000033.1, from coordinate 4,620 downwards.
CCTTGCGGAGCAGGTCGCGGCTCGACGGTCCGGCGACGGCGATCGCCGCCCACTGCTCGGTCACTGAAGTGACCACGCAGCGCAGCTCCGGCCAGTCCACGGCGAGGTGGTACTCCAGCCGCGACAGCACGTCCCCGGCATGCGCGGTCGTCGTGGTCATCAGGTAGTGGTGCTCGCCGAGCCGCGCGGTGGTGCCATCGTCGTCGGCAAGTCCATCTTCGCGCAGCATCAGGCCGTAGCGCGCCCGCCCGACCTTCAGCGAGGCGAAGTCGTTGACGTAGACCCGCTGCAACAATTCAAGCGCGTCCGGGCCCTGGATGTCGATCTTGCCCAACGTGGAAATGTCGGCCAGCCCGACCGACTGGCGGACATGCGCCGCTTCGCGGACATAGGCGTCCTCCAGCAGTTCGCCCTGGCGCAGGTAGGCGCGGGGGCGGCGCCAGTGGCCGGCATCGACGAAGGTGGCGTCGTGACGCCGGTGCCAGTCGTCGAGCGCGGTACGTCGCTGCGGCGCGAAGCGCATGCCGACATCGGGACCTGCGAGCGCGCCGATGGTGATCGGCGTGTAGGGCGGGCGGAAACTCGGATGGCCGACCGCCTCGGCAGTCTCGGCTCGAGCCCGGGCGCTCAGCGCCTGGCCGGCGAGGTTGGCGGTCTTGCCCTGGTCCGGCCCCATGCCCAGCGTGGTGTAGCGCTTCAGGTGCTCCACGGAGCGGTAGCCCTCGCGCTGCGCCAACGCCACGTCGTCGGCGGTGACGTCGTCGGCGAGGTCAACGAAGACCTTGCCCGGCGCCGGCTCGACGGTGGGACCGGCCGGTGAGGCGTCGGCGTCGTCCACGGCCAGGCCGGTGATCTGACCGAGTTCGAACTGCCCGGTCGCGGCGCCGACCGACTCGTGCGCCTGTCGCGCCGCGCCGGGCCGGTGTGCGCCTAGTTCCTCGTCGAAGCCGACACGGCCGCCGGCTTGCGCGTGCAAGTGCACCGCCGGGGCCCAGCCGCCGCTGACCGCGACGAGATCGCAACCCAACGGCTTGGCGGCGCCGCCACCGACCGGGGCCGCCTCGACACCATGCACGCTCTGGCCGCCGCGGCAGTCGACGAGTCGATGACCGGCCAGCAGTTCGATGCCGGCTTCGCGCAACCGATCTTGCCAGCGGCCGTCCGGCGCGGGGCGCAGGTCGACGAGCGCGGCGACCTCGACACCGCCTGCGGCGAGATCGAGTGCGCAGGCATAGGCGGTGTCGTTGTTGGTGTAGACGACCGCGCGTTCGCCGGGCCTTGTCGCCCAGCGGTTCAGGTAGGCGCGTGCCGCCCCGGCCAGCATGACGCCGGGCCGGTCGTTGTTCGGGAACAGCAGCGGCTGTTCGATCGCGCCGGTGGCCAGAACGACACGGCCGGCCCGGACCCACCAGACCCGCTGCCGCGTGGTGAAGGCGGGCGTGGTGGCGAGGTGGTCGGTGCGCCGCTCGACCAGGCCGACGAGGTTGTCGTCGTAGTAGCCGAAGGCGGTCGTCCGGCGCAGCAGCGTGACATTGTCCAATGCCGCCAGTGCCTGTGCCTGGGCATCCGCCCAGGCCGGCCCGTCGCGCCCGTCGAGGGTTCGCCGGTCCCATAGCAGCGCGCCGCCGAAGCGGCTGTCCTGCTCGACCAGGATAACGCGTTCGCCGCTGGCAGCGGCCTGGCGCGCGGCGCTCAGCCCGGCCGGGCCACCGCCGACCACCAGCACGTCGCAATGTGCGTACCTATGATCGTAGCGGTCGAGGTCCGGCGAAACGCTGGCGCTGCCCAGGCCGGCGGCACGGCGGATCCACGGCTCGAAGAACCGCCAGCCCGGTCCGCCGAAGAAGGTCTTGTAGTAGAACCCGGCCGGCAGCAGCGGCGACACCCAGCCGTTGACCGCCATCAGGTCGACCGACAGCCCGGGCCAGCGGTTCTGGCTCTCCGCGACCAGGCCGTCGTAGAGCTCAAGCGTCGTGGCGCGCACGTTCGGCTCGCGCCGGCCCTGGCCCAGCAGGGTGACGAGAGCGTTCGGCTCCTCCACGCCTGCGGCGAACACCCCGCGAGGCCGGTGGTACTTGAAGCTGCGCCCGACCAGGCGAACGCCGTTGGCCATCAGCGCCGAGGCCAGGGTGTCGCCCTGGAACCCTTCGTAGCCGCGGCCGTCGAAGCGAAACCGCAGCTTGCGGCCGCGATCGATCAGCCCGCCTTCGACTATCCGCCCGCTCACGCGCCCGCCTTCGCCGGCGTCGCCGACAGGATTTCGTGCGTGACGGTGTCGCGCTCCACCGCGATCCAGGCGCGACAGCCGCCGACATGTTGCCAGTACTCGCGGTGCGGCCCCTTCGGGTTGTCGCGGACATAGGTGAAGTCGAACCACGCGTCCGCGCCGGCATCCTCGGTCGGCCGTGTCCGGCGCGCGTCGCCGCCGTAGCTGAACTCGGTCTGGGCGCGCGGGCCGCAGTGCGGGCAGGGGATCAGAAACATCAGTGCAGGTTCGGCACCGCGCCGGCGCCGGTCTCGTTCAGGAGGTTGCCCTCGCGGAAGCGCTCAAGCGTGAATGGCTCGTTCAACGGATGCGGCTTGCCCGTCGCTAGCGTGTGCGCGAACACCCAGCCGCTGCCCGGCGTCGCCTTGAAGCCGCCGTAGCACCAGCCGCCGTTGATGTAGAGGCCGCCGACCGGGCTCTCGGCGATGATCGGGCTGCCATCCATGGTCATGTCCATGATGCCGCCCCAGTGGCGCAGCAGCTTCAGCCGCGACAGGCCCGGGAACATCGACACGCCGGCGGCCGCGACGTGGCTCAGCATCGGCAGGTTGCCGCGCTGGGCGTACGAGTTGTAGCCGTCGAGGTCACCGCCGAACACCATGCCGCCCTTGTCCGACTGGCTGATGTAGAAGTGACCGCGCCCGAAGGTGACGACCGTGTCGAGCATCGGCTTCACTGGCTCGCTGACGCAGGCCTGCAGCACGTGGCTTTCGATCGGCAGGCGCAGCCCCGCCAGTCCGGCGAGGTGACCGGTGTGGCCGGCGACCGCCAGCCCGATGCGCTCGCACGAGATGTAGCCGCGCGTGGTGTCCAGGCCGCGCACCCGGCCGCCCTGGATGTTGAAGCCGATGACCTCGCAATTCTGGATGATGTCGACGCCGAGGCTGTCGGCGGCGCGCGCGAAACCCCAGGCGACGGCATCGTGCCGCGCCGTGCCTCCGCGCGGTTGCAGCAGCCCGCCGACGATGGGGAAGCGCGCTTGGTCTGAGAAGTCGAGCTGCGGCACGAAATCCTGCACGGCATCGCGGTCGAGCCATTCCGCGTCGATACCGTTCAACCGCATCGAATTGCCGCGCCGCGTCATCGCGTCGATCTGGTCCGGTCCATGCGCAAGGTTGAGCACGCCACGCTGCGAGAACATGACGTTGAAGTTCAGGTCCTGCGACAGGCCTTCCCACAGCTGCAACGACCACTCGTAGAACCGGTTGTTCTCGGGCAGCAGGTAGTTGGAGCGCACGATGGTGGTGTTGCGCCCGGTGTTGCCGCCGCCGAGATAGCCCTTCTCCAGCACCGCGATGGAGCGGACGCCGTGGTTCTTGGCGAGGTAGTAGGCCGTGGCTAGGCCATGACCGCCGGCGCCGACGATGACCGCGTCGTAACGCGCTTGCGGCTCCGGGTCGCGCCAAGCGCGCGACCACCCCTGGTGGCCGCCCAACGCCTCGCGTAGCAGGGACCAGGCCGAGTAGCGCATCTATTCGGCGGCTGCCCTGGGACCGCCGCGATTGTGGCCGACATAGCCGTCGCGGGTCTGCGGCAGCTTGCGGCCCAGGATGCGGCTGGCCACGACGGTGCGCAGGATCTGCGCCGTGCCGCCGCCGATGGTGAACATGCGGGCGTCGCGCACCATGCGCTCCAGCGGCCGGTTGCGCGAATAGCCGGCGGCGCCGAACACCTGCAGCGCGTCGTTGGTCACCTTGATCGCCATCTCCGAGGCGAACACCTTGGCCTGCGCGGCATAGAGCGCGTCGGGGAAGGGCGCGGCGGAGTTCGCCGCCTTGTGGATCAACTCACGCGCGGCGGAAATCTGGATCGACATGTCGGCCAGCATCCACTGCAGGCCCTGGAACTCGGCGATCGGGCGGCCGAATTGCTCGCGTTCCAGCGCGTAGTCCAGCGCATGCTGGTAGGCGCCGTCGGCCAGACCTAGCGCCACCGTCGCGGCGCCAACCCGCTGCGAGTTGTAGGCATTCATCAGGTCGGCGAAGCCGCGCTTGAAGCCCGACGGCGGCAGCACCACCATCTCGTCGGCGATTTCCATGTCCTGGAACAGCACCTCCGCTTCCGGGATGCCGCGCAGGCCCATGGTCGGCTCGCGTTTGCCGATCACCAGACCCGGCGTCTCGTCGCGGATCGCCAGGAAGCCGCCGATACCCTGCTCCTCGCCGTTCTCGTCGAACACGCGGGCGAAGACCAGGTGCAGCCGTGACACGCCACCGCCGGTGATCCAGTGCTTGCCGCCGTTGACGATGTACTTGTCGCCCTTGCGTTCCGCCCGCGTGGTCATCTCGGTGGCGGCGGAACCGGCGGCCGGCTCGGTGATGCAGATGGCGGGCTTGTCGCCGCTCAACACGATC
>CAZVLI010000032.1:0-12720 GCA_964627965.1 uncultured Rhodospirillales bacterium | reverse complement strand
TACTGCCCGCATGGGCACCGACCCGGAACGATCGGTGGTGAATTCCTGGGGCCGCAGTCACGACGTGAAGAACCTGTTCGTCGTCGACGGTAGCCTTTTCGTTACCGCCGGCGGCGTGAACCCGACCAGCACCATCCAGGCGTTGGCGTTGTATATCGGCGACAAGATCAAGGCCAACCTCGCCAACCTGTTCGACGACGATTGAGTGAAGGTCAGATGGAAACCTCCATGACTACGACCGCCGAGACCCTTTCCGAGGCGCAGCACCGGCGTCTTCTGGCTCTGCAGGACACCATCGTGCCGGCAAGCGAAGACGGGTCGATGCCGAGCGCCGCCGAGATCGACCTGCCGGCGTACGTGGATGAGCAGACGCCAGAGTTCGGGCTCGATCTGCTCCGGATCCTCGACCGGTTCGACGATGAGTTCCCGGACCTGCCGCTCGACCGGCGCGTCGCCGTCGTTCGCGCCTTCGCGGAGAGCGATACCAGCGCCTTCCAGAAGTTGGTGTTCCGGGTCTACGACAGCTACTACCAGGACGACCGGGTACGGATCGCGATCGGCGCCCGGCCCGGTCCGCCGTTCCCGGGCGGCCACTCGATTCCATCTGGGGACTTGTCCTCCCTCGAGGCAGTTAAGGCACGCGGCAAGGGTTACCGGCGCGTGGTCTGACCAGACAGCGCCTTCCAACATTGGGTTTCAGCCATGCCTTCCGGAAACCGGCCAGAGGTAACGCGCACTCGTTCCAGGTAGGCACTCGTTCCAAGTAGGAGGTGATCAGGAAGCGAGTGGCGTTCGACAGGGGGCGAGCCAAGACGCCGGTGACCGTGCGCATCACCGGTTTCGCCACCGCAGCCTTGCCCCCGAGCGCAGACATTAAGAGCGGTATGTCCGTTCCGCTCCCTTGATTCTCTGACCTCAGTCGGCGTTGCCCGCCGCCAGTGCCGCTTCGGTCCGCGGCAGCCAGAAATCCATGCCGAGGTCGCGGTAGAGCGCCGCCGCTGCCGACAGCTCAACTTCGGCGTTGTCGCCGTCGCCGATCTGCCGAAGCTGACGGCCCAGGCCGAAGCGTGCGTGCGCCAGCTCGGGACGGGCGCCCGTCCGTTCGGCGAGCTCTATCGCTTCGCGCCACAGCCGGACGGCCCGTCGCGCGTCGTCGTTCCCGGCAACGCGGGCCAGGCACTGTAACGCCGGCAGGCGCAGCCAGTCGGTCCCGGCCTTCTCAGCCCGCTCATGGGCTTCCGATGCGTATGCGGCGGCCTTCTCTTTGTCCCGCATGTCGAGATAAAGGCTTGCCAGCCGCACCAAGCTCCAGATTTGGCTCAGGCGGAGGCCGGTGCGATCACCGAGGTCGACGGCGCTGCGCAAGGTCTGCTCTGCGCGTTGGTTGTCGCCAACCAGGGCATAGGCGGCGCCAAGCCAGCTGCTCATCCATGTCCGCAGGAAGTCCAGGCTGTACTCATGCAGGGCCTGCTGCGAGGCTTCCAGCACTTCGATAGCTACCTCGGGACGCCCGATGGTGAGTTCCAGATGCGCGCGCCATTGCGCCACCATCGCGGCATCGAATGGCTTGCCGGTCTCCTCGCTGATCTCCAGGGCGATCGTGCTGAAGTGAAGCGCGCGGTCGAATTCGCCGAGGTTGGTCAACATACCGCTAAGGTTGGAGAGCCAGTTGACCGAACTTGTGCCGGTGGTACCGAGATTGGCGTGCCGATACGTGCCGGTGAGGTCGTCGGTGAACTCGCTGGCGACTTCGACCGCGCGGGCGAAATCGCCATGGAAGCAGTAGCCCATCGCCAGGTTGGCGGTGGCGGCAATGACGATGCGCTTGTCTGCGAAGTCGCGGGCGAGCCGGACTGTCCGTGCCCCAAGTTCAAGAACCTCGTCGATATGGCCGGTCTGGTACAGAACGTGCGTCTTGACCACGTCGGCAAACGTGGCAGTGGCATCATCACCGCTGGCGTGGGCCAGCCTGTTGGCCTCCGAAAGCGACTGCAGCAATCGGTCGTAGAGACCAAGCGAACCGAGCGAAGGCCGCATGTTCATATGGATGTCGATCACTTGCTCGACGATGCCGGGCACTTCGGGAAGTTGGTCAGCGGCGGCGAGCCCCGCGTCCATGAAGCGCAGCGCCTCGCGGTAGGCCGAATTCTCGTTGGCCCGCAGCCCGGCGAGTCGCGCGTAACGCAGCGCCTTCTCCCAGAGCTCGGCGCGCTCGGCATGGTAGGCGAGCGTCTCGACCTGCTCTTCGATCTGATCGTCGCCCAGCGCTTCTATTGTCGCGACGATGGCTTCATGCAGAGCCTTACGGCGGCTGATCAGCAGGCTGTCGTACGCGGCATCCTGGATCAACGCGTGCTTGAAGGTATAGGTCGCTTCGGGTGGCACGCCGCGCTGGAAGGCAAGCTCGGACTTCACCAGCGTGTCGAGCAGTGCGTCGACCTCAGCCGTTGGACGGTCGCAAAGGTGGGTGATCAACTGGTGCGAGAACTGCCGACCTATCACGGCGCCGATCTGTGCCAACTCCTTGGCGTCGCCGAGATGGTCCAGGCGGGCGAGCAAAGAGGCTTGCAGCGTGTCGGGTACGGCGGTGGTCTGACCGGCTTCGGTGGCGCCGCCGGTTTCGAGCACCGACTTGGTCAGCTCTTCCAGAAACAATGGCACGCCGCCTGACTTGGCGACGATGCTGGCCACCGTTGCTTCCGACAACGCGGCGCCGGCCAACTCACGCACGATGGTTTCGGCCTGCGTCTTGGCCAGGCGGTTCAGCACCAGCGCCATCAGATGCGCAAAGCCTGTCCAGGGCGGCACGTATTCCGGGCGATGGCTTACCAAGATTAGAACCGCAGCATCCTCGATCGCTGCGATCATCTCGCCCATCAGTTCCTCGGTGGTCGGGTCGATCCAGTGTGCATCCTCCAGGACGAGCAGCACCGGTCGTCGACGCGCCAGCCCGCGCACTTGGTTGACGAGCGCGGCGATGGTCCGGGTCCGCATTTGCGGCGGTTCGAGGTCGAGCGCGCCGTAGCGGTGCGCGAACGGCACGGACAGCAAGTGGGCGATCAACGGCGCCGCCCTTGCCACGTCGTCGTCGGCCATCGCCAGCAGTTCTTCAAGTTTGTCGAGTTTCCGGTCGGTGGGATCATCGTCGCCAAAGCCTGCGACCCGAGCCAAGCGTTGTACGATCGGGTAAAGCGTCGTGCTGGTGTGATGCGGTGAGCACTGGTAGCTGAGGCGGAAGTGGCTCTGATCACTGATCCGCTCGCTCAGCGCGCGGATCAGCCGCGACTTGCCGAGACCGGCCTCACCGGACAAGACCACGACCTGCCCCTGGCCGCTGGCGGCAAGGTCCCAGCGCTCGCCAAGTTGGCCGAGTTCGTGATCGCGGCCGAGGATGGGACCGACACCGCCGGCATGCAGGGCCTCGAACCGGCTATCCTTCTGCCCGAGCCCGATCACTTGCCAGGCTCGCACGGTGTCGTCGTAGCCCTTGATTGGCCGCGCTCCTAGGTCGGCAAGCTCGAAGTTGGTGCCGATCAGGCGCCGAGTGTCGGCGCCGATCAGGACCTGCCCGGGTTCAGCCAGAGTTTGAAACCGTGCTGCCAGGTTCGGCGTTTCGCCGGAAACGGCGTCGCTTTCCGAGGCGAACTCACCGACCAGGTCGCCGACGACTACTTGGCCGCTTGCGATGCCGACGCGCGCGGCCGAAGCCGCTGCGCCGCCATGGCGTATGCCTGCGACGCTGGCGACCGCGTCGAGACCGGCGTGGATCGCGCGCGTTGCCTGATCCTCGTAGGCCTGGGGCCAGCCAAAGTAGGCCAGGACGCCGTCGCCCAGATACTTCGCAACGTGGCCGCCGTAGCGGGTGATGGTGCCAGCGACAACGTCCTGATAGCGCCGCATGAGGTCACGAAACTCTTCCGGGTCGAGCTGGCGCGACAGTGCCGTTGAGCCAACCAGATCGCAGAACATGACAGTCAGGTGCCGCCGCTCGGCACCCTGCACGCGCCCCTGGGGTGGTGGCGCTGTGGTACTCGCCTCGCCGTGCGATTCGGACGGCTCTTGGGCAGCGATTGCGGCCAACAGGCGCCGTCGCGGGCCCAGCGGCAGGCCAAGCTCCTTCAAGTCTGCTTCGCTGAGGTGCGGCAGGTCGCGCAGGCCGACCTCGTTCTCGGCGAAGACCGCCACATACTTGCCGAGGTCGAGTTCCTCCAGCCACTGCGCTAGGTCATCGGCCATGGCCACCTCCGCCGCGCATGATACCGACCCTGGCCGCGCAATGCTCAATGTCTCGAACGGGGCAAAGGCGGCAATGAGTGCCGGCTGATGGAACGAACGTTTCGCCCCTAAGCGCGGGCGTAAGGGCCTTAGAAACCAACAACGGCGCCGGCGTTGAGAAACTCTCGGACTGGCAAAAGAGCGGACGCTGAGTGTATCGGCTTCAAGCGCGAGGATCGTTCACTTCGTAGATGCATCGACCACCACATCGGTGGCGCCGCCGAGTGCGCGTTGGAGATGCAAGAGGGCGAGAGGGTCGTCCGGCGTGACGCCGATCAAGGCCGCGAAGGCCTGGCGTGCGGATGGATCGCCAGATGCCAACAGATCGTAAGCGGCGCAGTAGTCGGCTATCGCCGGCAAGGCCGCCGCTTCGGCCGTGAGCGGCTCGTACGCAAGCGTAGGTTCGGTCTTTCCCGCAAGCATAAGGCGCCCGGATGGGCGCCCCTTGAAGCCGTCGATCCGCGAAGCCACGCTCTCGCTGACACAGATCCGCGTGCCCAGCACTTTATTGGCAGCCTCAAGCCGCGCCGCCGTATTCACGGCATCGCCGTACGCCGTGTAGTCGAAGAAGGCATCACCGCCGAAGTCGCCGACGATGGCGTCACCCGAGTTGAGCCCGATCCGCGTGGCGCCGAGATCCACGCCACGCGCCTGCCACGTGGCGCGGAAGTCCTCAGCGAAGGCATCCATCTCGAGCGCACAGGCGACGGCGCGGGCGGCATGGTCAGGCTGCGCGACCGGCGCTCCGAACGTCGCCTGGATGGCGTCCCCGATCACTTTCATCACGGTGCCATCGTGCGCGAAGACGACCTGGGCCATCCCGTCGATATAGCCGTTCAGCAGCTCCACGATCAGTTCGGGGTCGGTCGTTTCCACCAGTCCGGTGAACCCGGTCAGGTCGGTGAATAGGAACGTCGCCTCGCGCCGTTCGCCCTTCGGCGAAACATCGCCGTCGGTGCTGGAAAGGCGTTCTGCCACGCTCGGCGAGAAGTAACGGGACAGGGTCGCGCGAGCGAGTTCCGCCTGTGCCCTCTGGCGCTGCATTTCCTTGTATTCGGCAAGGTGGTCGAGCGTCTTGCGGATGGTGGTGTCGAGGTCCTGGAACTCGATCGGCTTGGTCAGGAAGTCGAACGCACCGCGGTTCATCGCCGTGCGGATGTTCTCCATGTCGCCATAGGCCGACACGACGACGGTCTTCAGATCGCGATGTTGCTCGCCGAGCCGAGACAGCAGCGTAAGTCCATCCATCCGCGGCATGTTGATGTCGGACAGCACCATCAGAACATCCGGATCATTGTCCAGCAGGTCCAGTGCTTCCTGGCCGTCGTGGGCGAATACGAAACTCATCTCGCCTTTGCGTATCTCGCGTCGAAAGCGCTGCGATATGAGCGCCTCGACGTCCGGCTCATCATCGACGACCAGGATGCGCACCGCTTCGCTCATGCAGGGCGCGCCTCGGCGAGGACAGCCAGTTCGGACTTGAGATGAGCGAAGTCGACGGGCTTCGCGACCAGACCTTCCGCTCCGCGCGCCTCCACATCGGCCGCGGTGCCAGGGTCGCCGTAGGCGGTAATCATGATGACGGGCAGGTCCGGCCAGCGCTGCTTCACATGGTCGAGCAGCTCCGTCCCTTTCATACCGGGCATGTTGATGTCCGATAGAACGACGACGACGCTAGGGCCGTCGGTTCTGTCGAGCAGTTGCAGCGCGTCCTCACCGGATTGAGCGAAAAGAAACTCGTACAGGGATTTGCGAATTTCGCGGCGAAAGTTCTGCCGGAACAGCAATTCCGCATCGGGTTCGTCATCGACCATTAGCACTCGGATCGTCACGCGGTACTCCTCGGTTTCTTATTCTGCCTGGCGGGCGAAACTTACCCGGAAGGTCGTGCCCACACCGGGCTTGCTGTCGACCTCGATGCTGCCGCCATGCTGCTTGACGATGTCGTAGCTCATCGACAGGCCCAGGCCGGTGCCTTCGCCGGTCGGTTTCGTTGTGAAGAAGGGCTGAAAGATCTTGTCGCGGATATCGGCCGGAATCCCGCCACCATTGTCTCTGACCTCGACGTGGCAGGTGTCACCGTCGGCGCGGCTGCGGATCGACAGCTTGGCGCCGTCGCCGCCCTCGGCGGCGCGCTTCGCCGCCGCGTACATCCCGTTGGAGCAGAGGTTCAAGAAGACCCGCTGCAGTTCTTGTGGCTGACCGACGATCGTGCCGACATCCGGCGACAGATCGTCTTCGATATCCACGTTGAAGCCCGAGTCCGCGGCGCGCGCACCGTGGTAGGCAAGATTCATCGCCTCCAACGCGATTGCGTTGACATCGACGTTCTGGGTGTCGCCGCCACCTTCGCGACTGTGCATCAGCATGTTCTTCACGATGCTGTCGGCGCGACGGCCATGCTCGTCGATCTTCACCAGGTTGTCGCGCACTGTGGCGATCAGGTCTTCCGCGTCGTCTCGATCATCTTCGCTCATCGATGCCAGCGGCTTCTCCAGAACTGCGGCCAGTTCGTCCATCATTTCCGCCGAGAGCTTGGAGAAGTTGTTGACGAAATTCAGCGGGTTCTTGATCTCGTGAGCTATGCCGGCGGTGAGTTGACCGAGGCTCGCCATCTTCTCGGCGTGGATCAAGCGGTCCTGGGCAGTGCGCAATTCGACAAGCGCGGTTTCGGCCCTGTCGCGCGCTGTCTGTAGCTCGGCTTCGCGGTTCTTGGCTTCCGTGATGTCGGTGTAGACGGCAACAAGCCCGCCATCCCCGGTGCGCCGCTCCGTGATGTAGAGCCAGGTACCATCCCGCAGACGCAGCTCGTGGCCGCCACTCGGCGAACGACGACGCGCGAGCCGTTTCTCCATGTACGCTTCGAGGTCGTCGCCGGCGTCCGGATACATCCCCTTCTCGTAGCCCTTGCGTACGTAGTCCTCGAATTTCATGCCGGGGACCACCATTGCCGCGACCTCGGGATCGGCTGTCTCTGCGAAGAACCGACGGTAGACCTGATTGCACATCACCAGCCTGTCTTCGGCGTCAAACAGCACGAAGCCTTGCGATATGGACTCGAGAGCTTCCGAAAGCTGAGTCCGGGCCTTGTCCAGTTCGTCGGCCAGGGCCTTCTCGGCGCTGATGTTGCCGGTCGATCCGACGACGCGCACGACGCGGCCGTTATCGTCTCGAACAGCGGTGCCATGCTGACGCGCCCATTGCCACGTCCCATCTGGGTGCCTGTAGCGCACCTCGCAGTGGAAATTGGGTGTTTCGCCGCGAAAATGCGCTGTCATCGCACGGCGGTAGATCGGCAGATCGTCCGGGTGTATGCGGTCGAGCCAATCCTGAGTGGTCTTCACGTCGGCAGGACTGAAGCCCATCGCCCTGTAGACCGAGTCGGAATAGAAGACCTCGTCGGATTCGACGTGGAACTCGTAGAGTCCTTCGTTGAAGGCCTGGAGCGCCAGCGCGTAGCGCTCTTCGCTCCTCCGCAGCGCCTCTTCTGCCGCCTTGCGATCGGTGACATCGGCGATGGCGCCAACCAGCCTGACCGCTCGTCCATGCGCATCACGTACGGCCTGGGCGTGATCTTCGACCCAGCGATAGCTGCCGGTCTTGTCGCGAATGCGATACGTCGCTTCCAGCCGTGAGTCGTCGCCGACCAGGTGAGCACGCATGGTGCGACTGTAGGTAGGCAGGTCGTCTGCGTGCACGCGCGCAAGCCAATCCGACGCGGTCAACTCGCCGGCTTCAAAATCGAACAATCGGTTCAACCGGGTCGTGACATGCAGCGTATCGGCAGCAATGTCCCAGTCGTAGATGCCCTCACTGATCGCCTCGGTGACCAGTTCATACCGCTTCTGATCGTTCTGCAGCGATGCAGCCGCTTGGCGCAGCGCCGTGACATCCTCATAGGTCGTTGCCAGCCCGCCATCGGGTAAGGGCCGATAACGTGACGAGAGTACCCGCCCGTCGCTTAGCGTCTGGTCGACATCGATGGGAACCCGCTGGTGCACTTGCGCGATGCGCTGCGCAACCTGCTCGTCGGCGGCGCCGTCACCGTAGTCGCCACGTTCCGCGTTGAACCGAAACAGCTCCGCCAATGACACTCCCGGCTTGCAGAGGCTGTTCGGATAGCCACGGATCGCCGGATAGCGGCCGTTGCAATAGACAAGGTTCAGTTGCGCGTCGAAGACCGCGACTCCGGCGGCGATTTCGTCCAATCCGGCTAGCAGCGTTGGCTCTATGGCGGTCATGTCACCTGATCAAACTGCGCATCCCTTGAAACACGCAACGACCAGCTGCCCCCGGCCTTCGTGATTCCCCAAGAATATCATTCAAACCGCCGTATGATGGCGCTTCGTTGAGTTGCTCCATTTGAGCTATCCGAAGAAACGCCGCGTTCTCAACTCAGCCTATGTGTCCTGCAGGGTCATGCGGCTGGCAGTCGAACACGAAGAGTGGTCCCGATGTCTGCCTCGCTGTCGAGTTCGGTGCTTCCGCCATGCTGCTTGACGATGTCGTAGCTCACCGACAGCCCGAGTCTTGTGCCCTCGCCGGTCGGCTTGGTCGTGAAGAAGGGCTGGAAGATCTTGTCGCGGATGTCCGCCGGGACCCCGGCCCCATTGTCATTGACCTCCACGAGGTAGGTGTCGCCGTCAACTCGGCTCCGGATCGATAGCTTGGCGACATTGCCGCCGTCGGAGGCTCGTTTCACCGCGGCATACATCCCGTTCGAGCACAGGTTCAGGAATACCCTTTGCTGCTCCTGCGGCTGGCCGGAGATGGTCCCGACGTCAGGCGAAAAGCCGCTTTCGGTCTCCACGTTGAAGCTCGAGTCGGCCGCGCGCAGCCGCTCCTCGGCAGCCAGACGCGTCTCCAGCGCCAGCGCAATCTCCATCACCAGACGGGTGCTTTGCACGGTTCGTGCGCGCAACATAAGCGAGAAGTAGACGATCCTGCCGGTGAACCCGGCGACCATGGCCGTCGCCGAGAGTACCCAGCGATGGCGTGAGCAACTCGACCCCAGCGGCTTCACGTCACCGTGGTCATTCGGCCAGGTGCGATGTCAGGCGAGGCACTATTCACATCCAGCCTCATCGCCGGACGTGCATCGAGCCGGCGCGACTGTGTTGCGGTGAACCTTGAGCCAGAAAACCTCAGACGTCTGACATGGGTCGCGAGCGGATGTGAGATTTGTCTGATCCGACGGTCGCTTTGCCCCCGATTCCGGACGCACGTCGGCCCATGACCGGTTCGAGCCAAAGAGCCGACATCGCCCTTGACGCCGATCCGGACTGATACTGGCCAAGAGCTGCCATTCAACGCTTGCTGATGATCCCCTTAGCTGACGGGTATCCGTAGCGCCGTGCCATCGGTACAGTTCGGCCATGACTGAGCGTACCCAACGCCGGCTTGCCGCCATCGTCTCCACCGACGTAGTCGGCTACTCGCGGCTGATGGGAGTCGACGAGGTTGCAACACTTGCCTCTTTACGCGCACATCGGGCCGACCTCATCGACCCGAAGATCGCCGAACACGGCGGGCGCATAGTCAAGACCATGGGTGATGGCCTGCTGTTGGAGTTCCCGTCGACTACAAACGCCGTGCGATGCTCGATTGACGTCCAAGAGGGCATGAAGCGTCGCAACGCGACAATGCCCGATGACGAAAGCATCAGGCTTCGCATCGGCATAAATCTCGGAGACATCATCGTCGATGGCGATGACATATTCGGTGACGGGGTCAATGTCTCCACCCGGCTGCAGGAGATCGCCGAACCTTGCGGCATCGTGATCTCCCAAAGCGCACTCGATACACTGGCCGGCACATTGCGCGCTGCCTTCGTCGATAGCGGTGAGCCCAGCCTAAAGAACATCGACAGGCCCGTGCGGGTGTGGTCATGGCCGCGCCGCCTTACTGTTGCACGTATCGGCGGCAAGCCGCGTGTCTACATTGCGGAATTTGTCGGGCGCAGTGACACCGAAGCGGCATGTGCCGCTGATCTGCGCGATGAACTTCGGGCTCACCTTTCGCGACTGACTGGCCTAGAGGTTGTCGCTGATCGGCGCCACGCGAACTACGTTGTGGAATGCAGCGTGCGGATCTCGACAGCACGCTCACGCGTCTTTGCGCAGTTGCTTGCAGCCGATGGCAAAAGGCAACTCTGGTCGGACCGGTACGATGAAAGCACCGACGATCAGTTTGAGATTCTCGACCGCTGTGCGCCCAGGATGGCTCTCGCTGTTCGGCTCCAGACGACTACCGAAGATGCACAGCGCGCTTCCGAGCGTGATCTAGATGATCTCTCGTTGGAGGAGCTGTTGTCGCGAGCAGGGCTCAGTTTCACGGTACCCACGAAGGCAGGCTGGCAACGTGGGGGACAGGTCGCCGAGCGCGCCCTCGCTATCGACCCCAACAACTTCATGGCTCTCATTTTGGCCGCCAGCGGACTTGGCCTGGCCGAGTTCTTCTTTGGATTTCGTCGACCCGATGACGACGTCTTAGAGCTTGCAATACAGCGCTCGCAAGACGCGTTGCGGCTGAACAACCGGAGCGATCTGGTATATGCCGTCCGCTCGGGACTGCTGCTGTACGGGCGCCGGCACTATGGGGAAGCGGCCGCGGCGGCACGCCGGTCCCTCGAACTCAATCCCGAGTACAATACCGGCCTCTGGGGTCTCGCGGCGGTTCAGGTCTTTGCCGGCGACTACGAAGCCGGTACAGAAAACGCGCTGCGGGCGATGAATGTCGATGTTCGCGACCCTTACGTCCACATCTACTGCCGGATGGCAGCCTTTGGTCATTTCGGGGCTGGCCGCTTTGACGACGCAGTCGACTGGTTTCAGAGAGCCGACCAACTCGCACCGGCCCTGCCACCCAACTTGATGGGCCTTGTCGCTGGCCGTTGGCGCGCAGGCAATGAGCGCGGTGCCCGCGATGCCATTAAGCGTCTCGTTGAAGACGAGCCTGGGTTTCGACTGCGCGAAGCTCACCCGCTGCCTTTTCGGGATGCCGATGTTTGGAACGGCTACGTCGATGCCCTACGCTTGGCAGGAGCCCCGTCCTAAGTGCTCACGGGCTCAGATTTTCAAAGACAATTCAAAGCTGCCGCCGGGGACCGGCTGTTTTGGGTCAAAACTTCACATTCTTGGGTCAAAACTTCACATTCATGCTGTCTGATGGAATGTCCGGAACGCCCCCGACTCCGGTCGTCTGAGCCCGAAAAGCCGACATCGCTCCGGCCACGACCGGAATGCCTCCCGAAGCCGACATGCGGCACGGCGGCCAGCAGGTCGCGTCCTGGCCAGGGGCGGTCATCGACTGCCGAAACGACCTAACGTCGGCGGAGTTCCCGATGCAGGATGAACAGTCCTGCGCCTACGACCAGGGCGGCGCCGGCCAGCATCCAGGCATCCGGGACATCTCCCCAGATCGCGTAGCCCATGACCGCGGCCCAGACCAGGGAGAGGTAGCGAAACGGTGCCATCGTGCCGCCTGGCGCCAGCAGTAGGGCCTGGATCGTCAACAGGTGCGAGAGCGAGTTAAGGATCCCGGCGGCGGCGAACAGGCCCCATTGCGCTGGACTGGGCCAATGGGCGCCAAACATTGGCATGCTGATGGCCCCGACCAGCACGCCGGCCGCCATGGAGTAGAACAGGATCGAGACCGAGCCATCGTCGTTGCGCAATCGTCGCGTCGCGACATCGCGCAAGGCCGACAGCAAGGCCGTGAATAGTGGAAAGAAGTAGTAGTACGGGAAGCCGTCGCCGCTCGGCCGCACCATCAGCAGCAAGCCGGCGAAGCCGACGAAGACGGCCAGCCAGCGCCGCCAGCCGACCCGCTCCCCGAGCATTGGCGACGACAGTGCCGTCAGAATGATGGGCGACAGGAAGATGATCGCAAGCGCATCGGCCAGGGGCAGGTAGATGAAGGATATCACCACGAAGACCGAGGTGCCGGCGCCGAAGGTGGCCCGGATCATGGTGCCCTTGAAGTTGCGACTGGCCAGTTGACGCAGGCCGCCGGGGCGCGCCGCGACGATGATCATGATCGGCACAAAGGTGAACAGGCCGCGGTAGAGCATGATCTCGCCGGGGTGGAAATCCGACGTGAGCCATTTGCTGATGCCGTCCTGAATGGTTAGCAGCAGACCGCCGGCGATCATGCACAAGGCGCCCTTGGCGCCGTTCGAAAGATTACTGAACATGAACCTACCGGCTTCGCCGACCAGCGCCTCTGCAACAAATCCAAGGTCGCCGCCGGCTGGAGCCAGGCAACCAACACACCTGAAGTATCACGATACTTGATCGCCGATCATTCGTGGCGCGTGTCGGCTTCTCGGGCCACTCGAACTACGCTTCCATTGCAGGACGACGTCGCGCTCGACCCCGGCTACCACCAGGAACAGGCGGCGCTGGCGGCGGTGTACTGGGAGGGCGGTGTCGACCGGTTTGGTAC
>CAZVLI010000031.1:0-12821 GCA_964627965.1 uncultured Rhodospirillales bacterium | reverse complement strand
CAGCTTGGGATTCATCTCCCAGACCTGGCGCATGAAGTCGACGTCGGCCCACTTGCCGCGGATCGCCGCCTCTTCCGGGTTGCGCTCCAGGATCTCGAACATCTCCTCGTGCGACGGATACTGCTGCTCTTCCGGCCACATGAACGGCGCGTCGGATTCGTAGTCCCACATCGTGTAGCCGAGGTAGGAATTCACGAACACGTTCGGCTGGTGCATGTGGCAATTCATGCACTGCGCGGTCGGCACGGCGCGGGTGAACTCGTGCTTCAGCGGATGGCCTTCCTCGCCGCGCGGGATCGTCGGGTCGACGGTCTGGGTCTCGCCCCAGTGGCCGTAGCGCGCGTACGGGCCGGAGTGCCGCTCTTCGCGGTCGTTGGCATAGACCACGTGGCACGAGCCGCAGCCCGAGGTGCGGAAGTCACCCGGGTTGTCGTTGGTGCCCAGGAACCAGGTGAACGGGTCGTTCAGGCGGGTCTTGGTGATGTTCAGCACCGGCACGGCAATGCGCAGGCCGGTGCCGGGGCCACGGTTCGACTGGCGCAGGTCGGGACGTCCCGGCTCCTCGAGGCGCTGCGTCTGGCCCAGCGCGTTCGGCAGGCCGATCTCGGGGAACAGGTTGATGATGTTGCGACCGCCGCGCTCGAACACGCGGAAGATGTCGCCCGGCGGGGTCACCTCGAAAGCCGGCAGCGGGAAGAACTGCGGCAGGACGCCACGCTTCGCCAGCTTGGCCTTGAACTCCTCGGTGGCGTCCTCCGGGATCAGGCTCTTGAACGACGCCGGCGTGCCGTCGCGCAGGTAGCCCTCGCCCAGGATGTAGTTCTTGAACGGCAGGATGCCGTTGTTATAGGCGCCGCCGCCCCACAGCATGGCACCAGTCGACATCAGCGAGCGCTTCGCGGCCTGGATGTCCTGCAGGTGGCAGGCGCCGCAGGCCTCGTCGACGACGCGGTAGTCGGACGGGTTCATGAAGCGAATGAACTCCGGCGACTCCCGGTTCAGCAGCGTGAACGAGTGCTTCGGGTTGGCGGTCGACGGGTAGTGCCAGGACTTCGGATAGGACGGCAGGACGTGCGCGTTCTCCATCGCCCGCATGTAGGCCGGTTCGTAGATCCGGGTCGCGTGATGGTCGTCCTTGCCGCCGCCAGCACCGGCGGTGTGGCCCTTTTTGCCGTGGCCGGGCGCACCCGGTCCCGTGCCCGGCGGACGCATCACCGACGCATCGCCGCCGTGGCAGTCGGTGCAGCCGAGGATCACCGCCGGGTTGCGGTGCATCGTCTTGAGGTCGGAACTCTCGTGACAGGAGACGCAGCCGGCACTCTTCTGCTCGGCCTTCTCCCAGGTCTGGAATTGTGGCGCTGAGGGAGCGGTAACGTAGACCCGATCGACGGGGCTCTCCCCTTCCGCTGCCTGAGTCAGGTTCGCCGCGCCGCCGGCCAGGACAAACACCAGGCCGAAGGCGATCCGATTCAGAAACCGCAACGCGTGCTCCTTAGTAGGTCAGCACCATGTTGGCCAAGACGGAGTAGAAGAAGTCTTCACTGTCGTCGTTGACCCTATAAAGGTCCTTGAAGCCTTGGTCCGGCAGCAACACGGCACCGGATAGGCGGAATACGATGTTCTGGATGAACAACGGCCGCCAGATCAGCGCCGCCGACAAATCCCAACCGATGCCCTCGTCGATCTCGCCCTGGTTGCGCAGGAACTCCAGCGAGCTGGTATCGACGAAGTCGAGCCGATTGAAGTTGGTCGACAGCCTGATCTCCGGCGTGATGTCGATGTCGGTGCCAACACCGATCAACGTCATGCCGGGATTGTTGAAGTTCGACTGGCCCTGCTCCTTGGAGGAGCGCAGCGCCGGGAACATCGCGTTGCGGCCCGACAGGATGATGCCGCCACCGCCGATCAGCGGGATGGTCTGACGGACCCAGTAGCTGGTGTCCGCGCCGGCGAACTGCGGGTTCTCGAACGGCGCGTCGAAGCCCTCTTCGCGATCGTCGAACGGATCGTCGTCGCCCGAGGCGTACATGAACGAGCCACGGACGCGGATCCACGAGAAGTCGACCGACGGCTCCGCCGCGAAGAACCAGGCGCGAATGTCGCTGTCGTCGATGCCGGAGAAGACGTTGTGGCTGTCCTCGCCGAACGCGTAGTAGGCCGAGACCGTCAGGTTCAGCCGGCCGAAGTGGCCGTCGCCGTTGAAGCCGAAGTAGGTGACGTCGTAGTCGCGCTGGCGCTCGTCGCCGAGCGAGGCCGGCCGCTCCAGGAAGCCGTTGTTGTTGAAGTAGAAGTTGTCCTTCTCGCGGTTGCGGTTATGCACCACGGTCGCCTGGCTGACGAAGCCGAGGACGGGCATGTCCTGCCAGTACAGGTTGGCGATGAACAGCTCGTCGTCGCGGACATTCTCGGTCAGGTCGTTCAGACCGGAGTTGGTGTCCTTCTCCAGCTTGCGGAAGTAGGCCAGGTTGTACTGGAAGATGTTGTTGTCGCGCGTGCCGAATAGGCGCACGCCGAGCTGGTTGTCCTGGAACAGGAAGCCGCGGAAATCGGTCGAGAACGGCTGGATGCCGACGCGGATCGAGTCGAAGTCGTAGCGATCCGACACGTTGCGGATGTGGTAGTCCAGGAACAGTTCCTGCCAGCCGATGAAACGGTCGGACCGCTCGTCGCCGCGTTCCGGCTGGATGCGCAGGACACGGAACTCGTCCGCCCAGACCTTGTTGTAGTTGAACACCGGCGTGATGCGGACTTCGTAGTCCGGCGGCTTGTACGCGGTGTTGCCCTTGATGAACTGCAACGAGGTGATGAGGTTGGTGTTGAACACCTCGGTCGACGTGTCGCCGAAGGTGTCCAGCGCGCCGGCGTTCTTCGTGGTCTGGATGCCGACCGGGATCGGGAACGTGCGCGGCTCGTAGATGGTGTCCGAAATGACGACGATGTTGACGAACCAGTCGTCGAACATCGGGCGGTCGCCCTTCAGCGTGTTCTGGTTATACGGATCCCACCACTTCTCGTTCACACCGACCGCCTCGATCAGGCGCCAGCGATCCGGGATCGGGATGAAATCGTGCGGCAGGTTCGGATCGGGCAACGGCACCGCGTCGGGGTCGATCTCGGTCGGCGCCTGATAGCGCGGCTGCGAACCCGGGCGGCGCTGTTGCGCGACCTGCACGCCCTGGTTGCCCGTGCCGTAGCCGGAGGGCAGCGAGAAGCGCTCCTTGCCGGCCTCCGCGGCGAGCGGGGTCAACAGCAGCGAAACAACGGTGAGAGAGCGGAACCACTGCATCTTACTTGCCCTTGCACGGGCTCTGTTCGTCGGAATCGATGAACGGCTTGAACGGACAGTTGACGTAGCGAAGCCGTGTCCCCTGCGGCGTCAGGGTGTCGGCGCGGATACCGGCCGGCGCGTTGCCGACGCCCGTGGTCACCGCGACGCCCGCCTTGTGCGCGCCGAGGAAGGAGATCATGTCGTCCTGGTCGATGCCGTCACCGGAGACGCCCAGACCACCGGCAAGCACGCCATTCTTGTAGACGGGCACGCTGCCCGGGAAGATCTGGATGCCGTTCGAGATCACCGGCATGCCCGTCGCCAGACGCGGGTTCAGCGGCGAGCAACCGACCGGCGTGTCGGTCGGCGAGATGCCAAGCGTGAACAGGATGTGCGTCACCACCTGCGGCAGCACGAGGTCGAGCTGCAGGCCGACGTTGAACGGGCTCCAGATGCTGATCGGCTTGGAGAACGGCCCCGGCTGGTTGTCCTGACTACCGTCCGGATAGAACGGGCGCGACAGGTTACCGCCGGAACGGTCGGCGAAGGCGATACCATCGGCCAGCGCCGTCGGCCCGACGAAGGCCTGTACCGCGTCGACATAGCCACCGACGCGGGCGTAGTTCGGGAACGGCGCCCCCAGATCGGTGATGTTGGCGTCGGCGGCGCGTAGCTCGGCCGCGGCCGTGGTCTGCGAGAAGAAGTTGGCGGTCCGCGCCTTCTGCAGCGACACGTCGGTGCCGAAGATCGGGCCGTCGGGCGTCCGGGCCTGCGCGATGATGGCGCCGTTGGTATCGACCAGCGACACCGTGACCTGGATGAAGCTGTTCAGCGGTCGTCGGATCTGGGCGCGACCGGCGAACGCGATCTTCAGCGCCTGCCGCACCAGTTCGGTCGACTCCGCGGCGGTCAGGATACCGTCGGTGCCGGCGCGCGGCGCGAAGCGCAGATTGTCGTTGCCGTCGACCAGGACGAACGGCTGCACCGGCGCGTAGATGCCGGTGGTCTCGGGCCGAATGCCGCTCTCCGCCGTCCCGTAGGCACGACCGCGAACGATCGCGGCGGCGGCGTTGTAGCCGCGCACCATGATCAGGTTGCCGTTGACGCCGTTGATGGCGGCGAAGTTCGGCACGCTGGACGGATCGGTGCGCAGCGCGCTCATGTCCTTGTCGGTGAAGCGCAGCGTCTTGCCTTCGACGGTGATCCGCGTGGCCATGATGTCGACCGGCGGCTCGTAGCCGAAGGTGCCGGCCAGCGCGATCATCTCGTCATCGCTCTCGTCGATGTCGGTGATCACCGGATCGATGCCGTACTCACCGTCGGCCAACACGCCGATGCCGCCCACGGGCACGTTGTTCTTGTAGAGCGGTAGGCCGCCCGGATCGGCCGAGAGCCCCAGGGGCGAGCGCTTCGGGCCGATGAAGTCGTTGATGTTGCCGCCGACGAACCGGGTGTTCAGATCGGAGCAGGGAAGCTGCGAGAACTGCACGCCGAACAGCGGGCCGGAAGGCTGGCCGCGCTCGCCCGGGTTGAAGTTCTCCTGCACGATCTGGTTCGCCGTGCGGGTGGTGAAGGCGTTGCCGCCGGAGGACAGGTAAGCGCCGGTCACTGCCTTGGCGATGGCGCCAAGCTCGGTCGGAACCAGCCGCAGGGTCGGGATCGCCGGAATGCCGCCCAGCGGCACGACCAGGTTGTCGAGGCCGAAACGGGCGAAGTCGAAGCCGAGGCCGACGGTGCGGCCCGAAACGACGCGCATGGCGTCCGGCGCGCCGTTCATGCGGTAGACCGCCAGTACGTTGCCGACCCGGTCGGTGACGGCGATGGTCGCCGGCATGCCGCGCGCCGTGGCCTCCGCGGCCGCCTGGGCAATCACCCGCTGCACGTCGGCGACAGTCAGGTTCTCCTGCGCGTTCGCCGCCGCCGGCGCCAGGACCACCAGCGCCAGCGCCGCCAGCAAGGCGTGCGCGCGATGAGCGAGGAGACGGGCAAACGCGGTCATCTTGGCTCCGGCTGGCATCATTGCTCCGGCTGGACGTCGAACACGCCGTACTTGATCACGCCGTCGACGCGATAGCCCAGCGTGATGGTGATCGGAAAGAACATGTCGCCGATATTCTGGCGCAGGATCTTGTAGGTGACCTGGTCATCGCCGACGGCGAAGTTGTTGTCGATCAGGCTCGCGGCCTGACCGTTCCACGGTACCCAGTAGCCCAGGTTGTTCCGCTGCAGCCGGCGGCCGTCAGGCAAGTTGGCGGTGACGTAGAAGGCGCCGGGCGAGTCGCCGTTCAGCGAAATCGTCCGGGTCAGCGTCACGTTGTCGGAAATGTCGACGACGGAGTCCGCGAGTCGCGCGCCGTTGGCACTGAGCCGATCCGCCGCCTGCGCGACGGTACCGCATAACGCGACCGAGGCTGCCAAGGCCGCTCCGGCCATCAGCCTGGCCAAGCGATCAAGCACGGCCAAGTCCCCCTCCCTTCGCCAGTACGAAACCCGCCAGCGGTCCCAAGACATAGACCATGAGACCCCTAATTGCCAGACGACGCAGTGCCGTCGGATGACCGGGCCATCTTCGACTTGCGCTTCGCCGCCTCCGGATACATCGGACCGAACGGCTCGTTGTGGAAGTTGTGACACATCACGCAGGTCGACGGGATCTTGGCCACGGCCTTCTCGCCGCCGTGACACTCACGACACGTGGCGATCGGCGGCAGCAGCACGTCCTTGTTCGACTTCGACGGCTCGGCGTCGTGGCAGTCGCCGCATTCGACGTCCTGGTGCGCGCCGTGATCGAAAATGCCGTGCGGCATCCAGCGGTCCGGGATGCGCGGCTTGACCACGTCCCAGGTCCCGGCCGCGTCCTCCGTCACTACGTGGCAGTAGCCGCACAGGCTCTTGCCGAAGGCGTCGGTGATCGCCTCCTTGGCACGCGCCTCGGCCCAGGCCAGGGCGTCGGCGCGAGCGTCGGCCGGCAGCGGGCTGCCGACGCGGCGACGGACCACCGCCGGCGCCTCGGGATCGTCGAAGCCGCCTTCCAGCGCCACCTTGGCGTAGAAGTCCTTGATGATCAGCTGAACTTCCTTCGGCTTGCCGTGCGGCACCGTGCGCTCCGGCCGCTTCGGCTCGAACCGCAGCTGGTGACATTCCTGACAGTGCGCTTCCTGGCTGATCGGCGCCATGCCGACGCCGCCCGGCTCGGGCACGTGGCAGGACGAGCAGGTCAGATCCTTCAGCCCCTTCCAGGCCGCCGCCGGCGTGCGCTTGAGGTGCACGTCGTGCGGGTAGCGGATGCCGCTGTCTTCCTTGACCTGCTCCGGGTTCTCCAGGCTCAGGCGCTTCATCTCGCCGCTCGCGTGGGCGACGACGACGGTCGGCCGGAACTGCGGATGGTTGGTGCCGAAATCGGCGACGTTCTGGAAGCCGGTGTCGGTCAGGCGTTGATCGAGGTCCACGTGACAATCCGCGCAGAAGTGCTGCTCGGTCAGAATGATCTGCGCCTTGCCGTTGTGTTCCTTGTGACAACTCTGGCACTTCTGCCCTTCCGGCGCGACTTCCTCGTAGCGCGCCGCCTCGGCGTGGTGCGGGATGCGACCGTGGCACTCGACGCAGGCCTGGTCGGTGACCTGCTCGAACGGCTTCTGGTGACACGCCTTGCAGTCGTTCTCGAAGAACTTGTGGTTGCCGGAAATCTCGCCGGACAGCCACGGCCGATCCGGCGTGACCGGCCACGACTTCGTCACCTCGTGCACCTGCGGCAGCATGTAGGCCGCCACCGGCAGCGCCAGGAAGACGACGCCGAACAGCAGGAACAGCAGCCACGACCAGCGCCGCTTGGTGCCCTTCGGCAGTTCGGTGCGGCTGCGCGCCGCGAGCTGCGCCAGATCGTCGCCGAGCGGACGCACCAGTTCGACGCTGATCGCCAGCTCGCGCCCCTCGGGCGCTTCGACGACGTTGATCTCGTACGGGCCGACCGCGACCTGATCGCCCGGCTTGATCCGCGCCGTGGTGGTGGGCGCGCCGTTCAGGCGGATGTCGAGCGGGCCGACCGACTCGATGAAGATGCCGCCCGGCTGGTTGGTGATCCGGGCGCATTGCAGCGGGATGCGCGGGTCTTCCAGGAAGACCTTGGAGTCGGCGCCGCGGCCGATATCGATGACATCCGCCGTGATCTCGATGTCGCGCTGCGCATAGCCGCCGCGCGACTTGCGGGTCAGGTAGGAGACGACGCAGTCCATGGGCTACCTCCTACCAGTAGAAGAAGACGGAAAAGACGTGGGCGATCAGCGAGGCGATCAGCCCGAAGGTCAGCGGCACGTGGAAGTACAGCCAGACATCCATCAGCGCCTTGAGCTGCACGTCGCGCCGCGCGCGCTGCAGCAACTCGTCCTTGCGCGTCAGCATGGCCAGCAGCCGGCGCATGCCCTGCGCGCCGCTGGCGTCCTGCTCGGCCAGCGCCTCGACCTTCTGCAATGCCGCCCGCGTCGGGCACTTCGGATCGGTGCCGCTGAGCTGTCGCATGAAACCGCCGCCGATGCTGGTCTCCTGGCTGGCCTTCAGCACCACCTGGTTGGTCTCGTCGCCCAGGCTCATGGCGACATCGCGCATTTCCGCGTCGAGCTCGGCGATCTGCAGCATCATGTCGCGCAAGGTCAGGCCGCGACGGTTCTGCGTCATCTCGGTCGGGTAGCGGATGTAGGCGTAGAGGCCGAACACGCCCGACAGGATCACCAGCATCATCAGCGTGTAGGCCAGCGTGTGAACGTTCCAGCCGAACTGGAAGCCTGTGTGCAGCGTGGCGATGATGATCAGCGCCAGGCCGAGATAGACGTGGGCCGACAGCCAGTCCTCGAGCCGCGCGGTCTTCGAGTAGCGCCGCTTGCGCACGCCAAACCACATCAGCCACAGGATCAGCAGCGCCCCGAGCGTGCCGAGGCCATAGCCGAGCCACGTACCTCCGTTCGGCGGGCCGACAGGGCGCCAGATCAGATCCTGAATGGCGTAGAGCACAACCGCCGCCAGCACGACCAGCACCGCCAGGCGCAAGTAGAGGTAGCGCTTGTAGGTAAGAATTGATTCGTGCATGGCCCCCTTGCCTACGCCGTCTTATGCCGCTGCCGGATGCGTCCGCACTAGCGGTTCGCCATCGTCGCCAGATGCATGAATTCGTCGGGACCGACGCGGATCGCCGCACCGGTCGGACATGCCCGGACGCAGGCCGCGCCCCCCGCGATGCCCTTGCACATGTCGCACTTCACCGCCTTCTTCTGGCCCTCGGCCTTCGCGGACCGGTCCTGACCCGGCCCCGGACCGGCCCCGAACAGCAGCCAGCTCAGCAGCCCCGGCTTCTTCGGCGGCTTGGCCGACATCTGAATCACGCCGTACGGGCAGTTGTTCTTGCAGTTCTCGCAGCCGATGCAGGTGTCATCAATGAACACCTCGCCATTCTCGGCGCGGTGAATCGCGTCCGGCGGGCAATCGGCCATGCAGTGCGGATGTTCGCAATGCCGGCACGACGTCGGCACGTGCACGTTGGCAAAGGTCGGCCCGGCCTCGCGGTCGAGACGGCTGATGCCGTCGTGGCTCTCCGCGCAAGCCTTCTCGCAGTTGTCGCAGCGCACGCACAGGCCTTCATCGATCAGCAGCACGTCGGTTGCCTCGCCGGCGCCCTGCTGGATCAGGAACTCGATGATGCCGCCCGACTCCGGCATCTGCTGGATGCGCTCGTTGGCGGTCAGCCGCTCGCGGAACTTGCGCTCCAGGTCGGCACGCAGGTCCGGCGCGTGGTTGAGCAGTTCCTTGAAGGCCGAGCCTTCGATGCGGATCGTCTCGGTGTTGTTGATCGCCGCCTTCACGGTGGCCGAGCGCGGCGCGTCCGACAACAGCGCCATCTCGCCGATATAGTGGCCCGACGGCACGTAGGAGAGCACGATGTCGCGGCCGCCGATGCGCTTCGAGACAGTCACCGAGCCGCGGCGGATCAGATGCACCGAGTCGCCATCCTCGCCCTCGCCAAACAGCGGGTCGCCCTCGCGATAGCGGTTCAGCGTCGCGGTCTCGACGACGCCGCTGAGGTCCTCCTTGGAGACCTCCGGCGCCAGGTAGGTCTGGATCTGGCGCACGATCGCGGTCTGATCGATGACCTGCTTCACCTCGGCGACCGAGTTGATCAGCTTGATCATGGTGCGCCGGTTGGTCTCGATCAGCGTGCAGGCCGACTTCGCCTTCACCGTCGCGGTGCGCGGCCGGCCGGCGATCAGGCCCATCTCGCCGAAGAACTCGCCCTGGTTCAGCGTGACCACCTGGCTCGGGTCGTTCGGATCGACCTCGATATCCACCGCGCCCTCGACGATCGTGTAGAAGGTGTTGGTGAATTCCTCACGCTGGAAGATCACGTCACCGGCCTTCGGCGTGTGCACCTCCGAATCGAGCATCATCTCGCGCAGCAGCAGTGTGTTGAGCTGCGAGAACAGCGGCACGCTGGACTGAACCTTGGCCAGGAACCGCTCCACGTTCGGGTCCGGCAGGTTCTTGAACTTGTCCTCGAGCAGCGGCTCGTCGGCCGGCTTCAGGTCGCTATTGCCGTTGATGAACTCGACGACCTCGTAGCCCTGGTTCATCGCCTGCTTGATCAGCGGATAGCCGCCGAGCGCGCCGATGATGAACAGGCCGGGGACGTTCGACTCATAGGTCGAGGACACTTCCGGCAATGCCGCCGGGTTCTTCGACGGGAAGACGATGCCGCAGTCCTCGACGAACTTGCGCGGCGGGATCGCGCCGAGACGCGCGATCACCCGGTCGCACTTGATCTCGGCATCGCCGTCCGGCGTGCGCAGCGTGATTGAGCCCGGCGCGGCGGCTACCGGCTCGGAACTGTAGTAGCACTGCACGTCGCCCTTATCGATCGCGGCCGTGATCAGCGACAGGTTGCCCTGCTTGGCGCGCGCGAACTCGTCGCGGCGGTTCACGATGATCACGTTGTTCTGCTTCGACAGCGCCACCGCGTTCTCGATCGCCGCGTCGCCGGCGCCGACCACGACGATGGTTTCCGCTTCGTACTCGTCCGGATCGTCGAGCTGATACTGGATGTGCGTCGCCTCGGCGGCGCCCGGCACCTCGACCTTGCGCAGGTTGCCCTGCAGGCCGATGGCCATGATCACGTGCTCGGCGGTGACCTGCTCACCCTTGCCGGTGGTGATCACGAAGTTGCCGCGCTCGCCGGTGATCCCGGTGACCTCGGTATTGTACTGGATGTTGACCTTCAGGCTCTCCAGCTCGTTGTCCCAGGCCTGAAGGATGTCCTCGCGGATACCGGCCTCGAAGGAGCAGTCGGAGCGGAGCGGCAGGATGTCAGGCGTCGCCATGACATACTTGCCCTTTTGGTACTTGTAGATGGTGTCCGACGCGTGGTCGGTGCGCTCGAACAGGACGTGTGAGACGCCCAAAGCCGCCGCACGGCCCGCCGCGCTCAAACCGCCCGGTCCCGACCCCACTACCGCAACGGTATAATGTTCGGCCACCGTGCCCCTCCTCGTTTGCGACCCAGCCTCGACGGCGCCCACGCCCTCGCCCGAGGCCCCAACGGCAACCCCGGCGCGCTACGCGCCATACGTGCCGCCGGTGTCCGGTTCGGCCGCTTCGGAATGTAACCTACCCTCGCCCAGCGGAAAGGCTAGGTAGGGTGTTAAGGTCTGTCAAGATCGTAATCGCGACAATGATGTAGCGGAAACTGTTGCAGTTGAGTCGCAGATGCCGAGGAGAGGCGGCGACAGACATTGACGGTCTCGAATCGGGATCGTTGCGCGATGTCGGAATTGACGGCCAACCGGCGCGATCTAGGTCATATCAGAGATCGCTTGCCCGACATGTCGCCGGGCGCGACGGCGGCATGTCGAACGCAAGATGAACGCAGAGAGCGACAATTCACCGGCGCCCGGGCCGAATGCGGCGCCAACTGCGCTCCTCCAGACCATGCTGGATGGTGTCGACGACGGCCTGGCGCTGTTCGCGCCGAGCGGTCGCCTGATCTTCCACAACCAGCCGCTGGCCGATCTCTGCCAGGCCGATACCCGGGAAATGGCCGCATTGCAGTCCCGCGACGCCATAGAGGTGCATTTGGCCAGCGTGCTGCGGGCGCAGGTCATCACCTCCCTGGAAGGCGCGCCATTGCTGCTCGCCGGCGCGGAGCGGGTCATCGAGGTCAGCCGACGCCCGATCGACAACGGCGAGATCGCGATCTACCGGGACGTCACCGCGCAGCACCGGACGGAAGACGAGCTACGCCACGCCAAGGAAGGGGCGGAGATCGCCAACCGCTCGAAATCCGCCTTCCTGGCCAACACGAGCCACGAGCTGCGCACGCCGCTGAACGCCATCATCGGCTTCTCCGAGATGCTGCGCGGCGAAATGTTCGGGCCATTGGGGTCGCCGCGCTATCTCGAATACATCAAGGACATCCACGCCAGCGGCCTGCACCTGCTCGGAATCATCAACGACCTCCTGGACCTGGCGAAGATCGAGGCCGGCCGGTTCGATCTCATCGAGAAGACCGTGTCGATCGGCGACATCGTCGACGCGTCGCTGCGCCTGGTGGCACCGCGGGCCCACGAGAACCAGCAGACGCTGCGCGCGGACCTGGCGGCCGACCTGCCGGCGATCCGCGCCGACGACCGGGCCCTGACGCAGGTGCTGGCGAACCTGCTGTCGAACGCGGTCAAGTTCACGCCGAAGGGAGGCGAGATCGTGGTCGCCGCGCGAGCCGAACCGGAGCAGGGCCTTGAACTGGTGGTCATCGACAACGGCATCGGCATCTCGCCGAACGACATCGAAATCGCGCTGACACCGTTCGGTCAAATTGATGCCGCATTCAGTCGGCGCTATCCGGGTACCGGGCTAGGACTGCCGATGGCCAAGCATCTGGTCGAACTGCACCAAGGCACGATGCAGATCGAGTCCAACCCCGGCGCCGGCACCCGCGTGCGAGTGCAACTGCCCGCGAAACGGATTACCCTGGCCGCCACGCCATGAGTTGACCGCAAGGGCCGATGGAGGCCCCGACACCGTTGTCCGACACCGCTCTGCAGCGAACGCCCAGCGACGAAGCGACGCCGCGCGCGACGGAGGCGCCGGTCTGTCTGCTGGTGGAGGACAGTCCATCGCTGGCGCGGGTCTACATGGAGTACCTGCGCGACGAGCCCTACGAGGTGGTGCTGGCCGAAACCGGCGCGGAGGCCGTGGAATATCTGGAGAGCCACCAACCGCAAGTCACGCTGCTCGACATCAAGCTGCCGGACATGGACGGCATGACGATCCTGCGCCGCATCCGCGAGCGACACGTGGACACCGCGGTCGTCGTCATAACGGCGCATGCTTCGGTCAACATGGCGGTAGAAGCGATGCGCGGCGGGGCGGACGACTTCCTCGTCAAACCCTTCAATGCCGACCGCCTGATCTACACCACCCGCAACGCGATGGAGCGCCAGCGCCTGGCGCGCATCGTCGAGCAGTACGAAGAAGACATCGTCCGCAACGCCTATGCCGGGTTCATCGGCGGGTCGCT
>CAZVLI010000030.1:0-12881 GCA_964627965.1 uncultured Rhodospirillales bacterium | reverse complement strand
GTACACCGAGCAGGAGATGGAAGCGGCGCTGAAGGAGGTCGGTCTGGAATACGAGCGGCCGCAGCACCTGGCTGGCCGCATCGCCGACCTGATCCACAACGGCACCGTCGTGGCCCGCTTCGACGGTCGGATGGAGTACGGGCCGCGCGCGCTCGGCAACCGCTCGATCCTCTATCACGGCCGCGATCCGGACGTGAACCAGTGGCTGAACAACCGGCTCGGCCGCACCGAGTTCATGCCGTTCGCGCCGGTGACGCTCTACGAGCAGCGCGAGAAGTGCTACCTCAACCTAGCCGGCGCGGAGCATACCGCGCAGTTCATGACCATCACGTTCGACTGCACCAAGTTCATGGCCGATAGCTGCCCGGCGGCGGTCCACGTGGACAACACGGCGCGGCCGCAGCTCATCAAGCGCGACGTGAACGAGGGCTACTACGACATCCTGGTCGAGTACGAGAAGCTCTCGGGCATCCCGACGCTGATCAACACCAGCTTCAACATGCACGAGGAGCCGATCGTCTGTACCCCGCGCGACGCGGTGCGGGCGTTCCTCGACGGCCGTCTGGATGCGCTGGCGCTGGGGCCGTTCATCGTGCACCAGCCGAACAAGCAGGCGGCCTAGGCGCGGCGAAGCCGGAGTCTTCTCAGGGGGTTAGTCGGCGGCGCTGACAGGTTGAATCAGGCCGCTGCCGTCGTTGGCGTTGCCGCCCGCGGCGGGTGCGATCCGGCCCAGCGCCTCGATTTGCGCCGGGGTCAGGGTGGCGTCGTCGTCGGGGCTCGCGACCCTGGTCGCTGGCGCGCCCGCATCGTCGCCGAACCAAGCCTGCACCAAGCCTGGCGCCTGGTCGTAGACCAAGTAGGCGGGGACAAGCACCACCATCCAGCTGGCGACGGCCAACAGCCCCCAAACCACGAACGCCGTACGTAGCCGCATTCGCTCCGTTCCTGTCGTCAACGATGACATGTCTGCTGCCTCTGCCCTCACATGGCCGCGGTGTCGTCGTTGCGTCCCCCTTTTAGTTCACAAGACTCTCTGAATTGTCACGCCGAATCAATATCTTTACCGCGAATAGCTAAACTTAGGGCTGAGAATCTAACCGGGCTATTGAGTCCCGGTCGTCGTTGGGCCCGCGCCGGCGCCCGGGCTGGCCGCGCCGGGCACTGTCGGGCTGGTGTCCTCGGTGAACGCCGTGAACGCGGCAATGCCGACAATCGTGGCTAGTCCAAGCCCGACGGCTTCCTTGGCGGTGATATCGATCGGGAAACTGCTTTCCGAGTCTGAACCCGCAGCCGCGCCGGTTCCCGTCACCTCGATCTGCCGCGATTTTCTTTTCGCCTCGGCGGCGCGCGCCGCGAGCACTTGGCGGATCTGGGTTTCCAGGCGGCGCAGTTCGTAGCTCGACGGCACCGGCGGGGGCGCTTTCGGCTCGTCGGCCCAGCTCGGGCTCGCGGCCAGCAATGCTGCGCCCACCAACAGGTACCGTCCGAACATGCCGCCTCCGGTTCGCCAGGGCCGGCATGCTAGCACGCTCAGGCGCGCTGCCGCCGGTCCTTGTTGGGCGACTGGTAGGCCACACTGGCGTGGTAGGCGCAATAGGGCTGACCGGCGGCCGTGCGGGCACCGCAAAAGGCGAAGCCGGGCTCGCCCGGATGGCCCTGCGGCCAGCGGCAGGTGGTGCTGGTCAGGTTCAGCAGCGTGGCGCCGGGCCCCGGAATCTCGACCACCGGCGGGCGTTGCGCCTCGCGCTTCTGCTTGCGCGTGATGGCGGACTTGGTCGGCTTCGACAGGCCCAAACGATTGGCCTTCCCGATCACCGCATTACGCGTGGTGCCACCCAGTTTCTCGGCGATCTGCCGCGCCGAATAACCTGCGGTCCACATTTCCTTGAGCAGGTCGACCCGCTCGTCTGTCCATTCCATAGTAAGTGCCCCCGGGCATCTTTACCGGCCGGACCCCGTTTCGCGGCCGGTCGCGCATGATAGCCGCGGTGATGCAACAAACCAATAGATAATGTGGTTCAAAGGTTAACACCCCACAATATCCTGTGGACAGAATCGCTCAAAAGGCTGTGGAGAACCGCTGGAACAATCGCCCTATCCGACCGTCACGGCACGGAAAAACCGTTCCAGCGCGGCGAGGTGAAAGGACCCGCCACGGGCATGAAAGCCGACGTGACCGCCGGACGGGGTGACCAGCGGCGCCAGCATCGGATTTTGCGACCAGTCGTAGTCGGCGAGGCTGGAGGCCGGCACGACCGGGTCGTCGTCGGCGTGCAGGACCAGGGTTGGGCGGCGGATGCCGGCCATCACATTGATTGCACGCGCGCGCCGATAGTAGTCGTCGACGCCGTCAAATCCGTGACGGGGGGCGACGAAACGGTCGTCCAACTGGCGGAAGTTCCGCGCGCTCCGGAGGATATTCTGCTCCTCGGGCGAGAACAGGGCCCCTTCGCCCAGGCATTCCGCGACAAAGCGGGTCAGCAGGTAGCGCTGGTATGGCCAGGCGCGGCGGCGGCCGATGTGCGCCGACGTGGCGACCAGGTCGATCGGGGCGGAGACGGCCGCGAACGCGATGACCGGGGTGTCGTCGCCAACCTCGCCGGCATGTTTCAACAGGCAATTGCCGCCGATGGAGAAGCCGATGGCGACGACGCCGTGCGCCGCGAGGTCGGGTGGGATCGCCGCGAGACCCGACGCGACGTCCTCCGACCGGCCCGCGTGGAAGTGAGTCTGGCAGGTTTTCCGCGACGGGCCGGCGCCGCGCAGGTTGAGCCGCATCACGGCGTGGCCGCGGTCGAGCCAATAGCGCGTGGCATGCAGCATGTAGGCGCTGTCCTCGCAGCCCGAGAGGCCGTGCACCATGAACACGGTCGGGCCGGTTGCCGGCGCTTCCGGCCGGTTCACCACCGCCTGTAGCCGGTCGCCGCAGCCGTCGCTGGTCTCGATTAGCAGGCGCTCGCCCGGCAACGGCGTGCCCTGGTCGATCAGGGTGTTGCGCAGCGTCTGTAGGTCGGCGCCCCACCACGGCGCCCGCGCCCGGAAGGACGGTGGCTCGAAGCCGGTCGTCGGCTCAGCCAAACTCGATCTCGGCATAGCCGCCGGCGGCGACGCGGTCGCACCAGGCCCGGTATTCCGGCGCGGTGCCGGAGTAGCGCACCAGCCGCCGAGTCTGCCGACCCTCGACGTTCATGTTGATGCCGGTCATCCAGCTGTCGATCTCGTTCGACAGCAGCCCCTCGGCCTTCTTGGCGACGTAGTCGTGCCAGGCGTTGACGGCCTCCGTGCTGGCGTCGGCGAAGGTGAGGCCCTGTCTGGTCATGTGGTCGAGCAGGTCGCGAACCCACTCGACGTTGTACTCGATGCTGCGCGGGTTGTTGCCGAGCGCGGCATGCGGCCCCATCACCATGCACATGTTGGGGAAGCCGTCGACCATCACGCCGACGAAGGTCGACGGGCCGTCGGCCCAGGCCTGCTTCAGGGTGCGGCCGCCGAGCCCGGTGATGTCCATGCGGTCGAAGCAGCCGGTGACGGCGTCGAAGCCGGTGGCGTAGACGATGATGTCGAACGCATAGCTTTCGGCGTCGGTCTCGATCCCGGTCGTCGTGATGCGCTGAATGGGCGTTTCCAGCATCGAGACCAGTTCGACGTTCGGCTGGTTGTAGACCTCGTAGTACTTCGTCTCCTGCGGCACGCGCCGGGTGCCGAAGCCGTGGTCCTTGGGGATCAGGAGTTCGGCGGTTTTCGGATCGTTCACGCGTTGGCGGATCTTGTCGGCGACGAAGTCGGAGATCAGCTTGTTGGCCTCGCGGTCGACCAGGATGTCGCGGAAATTGCCCTGCCAGATGCCGAAGCCGCGCCCGGCGTATCGTTCTTCCCAGAAGGCCTGGCGCTCGTCCTCGCTGACCTCGAAGGTGCCGCGCGGGTCGATCGTGTGCACGAAGCAGGCGGCGGTCTCGCGGCAGAGCTGGAACAGTTCCGGGTAACCGGCGCGGATCTCGTCCATCTCGGCCTTGGTGATCGGGCCGTTGTTCAGCGGCGTGCACCAGTTCGGGCGACGCTGGAACACGGTCAGGTGGCCGGCGGTCTTGGCGATCTCCTGGATCGCCTGCACGCCGCTGGCGCCGGTGCCGATCACCGCGACGCGTTTGCCGTCGAAGTCGACCGGCTGCTTCGGCCACAGTCCGGTATGGAACGATTGGCCCTTGAAGTCGTCCATGCCGTCGAACTTCGGCAGGGTCGGTGCCGAGAGCAGGCCGACGGCGGTGATCAGGAAGCGCGCGGTGTGGCGGCTACCGTCGTCCAGCGTCACGATCCAGTGGTGCGCCGCCTCGTCGAAGTCGGCGGCCTTTACGCGGGCGGAGAACTGGATGTCCCGGCGCAGGTCGAACTTGTCGGCGACGAAGTTGCAATAGCGCTCGATCTCCGGCTGGCCGGAGAAGTGCTCCGACCAGTCCCACTCGTCGAGCAGTTCCTGCGAGAAGGAGAAACCGTAGGAATAGCTCTCCGAGTCGAAGCGCGCGCCGGGGTAGCGGTGCCAGTACCAGGTGCCGCCGACGCCGGTCCCGGCCTCGAACACGCGAATGCGCAGGCCGACTTCGCGCAGCCGGTAGACGAGGTACAGGCCCGACATGCCGGCGCCGATGATGATGGCGTCGTGGTCCGGGGCGTTGGCGGTGTTCTCGGCGGCGGCGCTCATGGTGTCCTCAGAAGCGGTCGATGCGGTAGGGGCGCGGGTCGATCACCGGTGTGCGGCCGGCGACCAGGTCGGCGACGATGCGGCCGGTGACGGCGCCCTGGGTCAGGCCGAGGTGGGCGTGACCGAAGGCGAAGTAGAGGTTCGGCTGATCCGGCGCGCGACCGATGACCGGCAGCGAGTCGGGCAGCGACGGGCGGTAGCCGATCCAGCGTTCCGGATCGCTGACGTCCAGGTCGGGGAACAGCTGCTTGGCGTGGGTCAGCAGGATCTCCGCCCGGCGCCAGTCCGGTGCGGCGTCCAGGCCGCCGAGCTCGACCGTGCCGGCGAGCCGCAGCCCCTCGGCCATCGGCGTCACGCCGAAGCCGCGCCCCTGCACCAGCATCGCCGAGCGCAGGCCGATATCGCCGTGCGGCAGCATCATGTGATAGCCACGCTCGGTGTCCAGCGGCGGGTTCCAGCCGAGCTGCTTCGTCAGCAACCGCGAGAAGGCGCCGGCGGCGATCACCACCTGGTCGGTCGGCAATTCGCCGTCCGACGTATGGACGGCCGTCGGACCGTCGCTGCCACGGGTGAAGCCGCGGACCTCGGCGCGCTTGATCGTGCCGCCCTCGGCCTGGAAATGGTTGGCGAGCGCTTGGCTGAGGCCCAGCGGGCTGACGGTATGGGCGGTGTCGGGCGCGTACATCGCGCCGGCCACGGGCTTGCCGAGGCCGGGCACGAACTGGCGCACCTCTTCCGGGCCAAGCCGATCGAGACGCACGCCGAGCGCGCGGCGCAGGCCGATCTCGTCGGCCGAGGCGTCGAGGCTCGCCTGGCTCTCGTAGAGGTAGAGCGTGCCCTGTCGCCGGATCAGGTCGCCGGCGCCGGCGGCGGCGAGCAACGGCTCGTAGTGCTCGATGGCCTGCAGCGACAGCGGCGCCAGTTCGCGGCTGATGCGTTCGTATTCTGACTGGCGGCTTGCGGCCAAAAAGCGGACCAGCCACGGCGCGATCCGCGGCAGGTACTGCCAGCGCACCGCCAAGGGCGCCAGCGGGTCGGCCAGCATACCCGGCACCTTCTTCCACAGGCCCGGCGTGCCGTTCGGGATCACGCTCGACGTCGCCAGGATGCCGGCGTTGCCGTAGGACGTGCCCTCGCCGGGACCGTCGCGGTCGATCAGGGTCACGGCATGGCCGTCGCGCTGCAGGTACAGCGCGCAGCAGATGCCGACGATGCCGGCGCCGATGACGGTGACGTCGCGCGGCTGCGAGCTCATGGCCGTGCCCAACAGGACACGGCCTGCTTGATGAGGTGAGCGTGCTGTTGCGCGCGCATCGCGTCAGCGCGTCGACGTGGTGCTGGTTGAATAGGTCGGTGCGCCGCCGGTGGCCGCTTCGGGCGGGGCGGCGCCGAAGTCGAGGCTGACACTGCCGTCCTCGATCCGAATGGTGCCCTTGCCGGTCTCGCTGGCGACGGAATCACCGGCCGCGAGCAGCGCAGCCGCCAGGCCGACGGCGCCGATGCCGCCCTTGACCCAGCGTCCGGTCTCGCCGTCCCAGTGTTCGTCGAACGCCTTGCGCACGTCGGCGATGCCGGCCTGCGCCTGCGCGATGGAGGCGCCGATGCCGGTGTCGCCCTGGCTCTGCGCCAGGGCGGGCGAGGCCAGCAGCAGGACCGCCAGGGCGCTAGTCGTCGTCCTCATCATCGTCGTCATCGATCTCAAGCGCCTCGTCGTCCAGGAACAGCCGGAAGCGGTGGTCGCCATCGCGCTCGATCTCATTCACCAGGTCCAGTTCCCAGGCCAGGTAGGCCCGCATGTGCTTCTCCACCGGCCCGTCGTCGTGGTCGTAGGGCTTGAGCCAGACGTCATTGGTCTCGTCGATGGTGTTCTCCAGCCCGTCGGCCACGTCGTAGCCGGCGACGCGCCAGGCGTCGGTGCCGCCGTCCAGTACGGCGATGGTGCGGTCGGTGAGCTCGGAGGCCTCCGGCGCCGCCAGCGTGGCGACGATGCCGTCGGGCGATGTGAAGACGATGGTGCCCCCGTCGGGCAGCTTCGGCAGGCTGTTCGGCAGCCGCGCACGCACCGCCCAGTAGGCGCCGGGGATGTGGCCGCGTTTGTACTGGTTCGACAGCGCGAAATCGACCACCACCGCCTCGCCGGCGTCGAGCATCTGCTTCAGGTCGGCCGGCGTCACGGTGTTGCCGGCCGCCGCGCCGATGCCGGGCGGCAGCGCCGGCGGCATGCCGGTCTCCAGCGTCTCGCCGTCGAGGCCGCCATCGAGGACGTGCACGTCCCAGCCCATCTGCACCAGCCAGGACGCGGTCATGCGCGCGCGGACGCCGTTGTCGTCGACCAGCACGACGCGGGCGCCCAACGTGGCGCACCACATCTCCGTCGATTGCACGAGCTGGCCGCCCGGCGCGTGCAGTGAGCCGGGCAGGTGACCGGCGGTGTATTCGTCCGCCGTGCGCACGTCGAGCAGGTAGCAGGTCCGGCTCGTGTCGGCCTGCCACGCCGCCAGGTCGGTCTTGGTGCAGGTCGGTACCTCGAACCGCTCGGCCGCGCCGGCGGCGCATG
The DNA here is from genome assembly GCA_964627965.1 of uncultured Rhodospirillales bacterium. Taxonomy (GTDB): domain Bacteria; phylum Pseudomonadota; class Alphaproteobacteria; genus JAVKFY01. The sequence goes on along the minus strand of CAZVLI010000030.1, from coordinate 5,628 downwards.
CTTTCGCCTTTTCCAGGCCGGCGGGCGACGGCTCCGGCGCGTGTCGATCGTTGCCGTGCTCCAGTTTCAGGCCGGCGAGGTGCCAGCCCATGGTGCCGTTCTCCAGCGCCAGCACCTGGTTCGGGATACCGGCGTTGATCAGCGACTGCGCACCAATGATGGAGCGCGTGCGGCCGGCGCAGTTCACCACCACCAGCGTGTTCGGATCGGGCGCCAGGTCGTGCACGCGATAGGCCAGCTCGGCGCCGGGACAGTCGATGCCGCTGGGGATGTTCATCACCCGGTATTCGTCCATCGGCCGGCTGTCGAGCACGATCAGGTCGCGGCCCGACGCCATCAGGTTGTTCAGCGCCGGGGCATTGAGATGCGGCGTCCCGTAGTGGTGCTCGACATACTCGCCGAACGCCTTGGACGGCACGTGGACGCCGGAGAACACGACGTAGCCGGCATCGCGCCAGGCGTTCAGGCCGCCGGCCATGATCGAGATGTCGGCATAGCCGAGCTCGGCCATGCGGGCGGCGGCGCGGTTCGCCAGCTCGCCGCCGTCATCGTCGACGAGCACGACGCGGGTATCGCGACGCGGCACCCGCCGGGTCAGCGACAGTTCCATGCGGCTCAGCGGCACCGGGGCGGCGTAGAAGGGGTGGCCTTGCGTGTGCACGCCCTCCTCGCGGACATCGAGCAGGGCGAGTTCGCCGCCGTCGGCCAGCATGGCCTTGACGTCGGCTGGTGTGACAGTTGCGTTCATGGCTGCTTGTAGACCGGTTCGTGAATGTCGACCGAGGCGCCGAACTTCCAGTAGGTGCCTTCGGCGGTGTTAAAGGCGATGCGCTCCGGCAAGTGGTCGATCGCCGTCCCATACATGTGGAACATCAGTGTAGGCGGCTCGCCTTCCAGGTGAATGGAGTGGATGTCGTCGGGCATCAGGCAGACGCCGGTGCCGCGCTCGACGGTGTGCTGGCGTGTGACCTCGACCGTGCCCTTGCCGGGGGTCTGGCCGTCGTCGGTGCGCTGGTAGAAGCGGTTGTGCTCCTCGCCCTTGATGCCGACGATCACGGCCCAGGTGGTGTGGTCGTGCGGCGGGGTTTCCTTGCCGGTCTTGCCCACCGACATGTAGAGCGCGAAGCGGTGATCGGGGTCCTCCGACATCCGATAGACCTGGTTGGCCTCGCCCGGGCCAAGCGGGAAGTCGGCCGGATCCCACAGCGAGCCGTCGCCGACCAGTTCGATCAGCCTGTCGCGCACCTTCTCCAGCATGGCGCGGCTGACGCCGTGTTCGGATTCCAGCCGCCGCACCTCGGCGACGGCGTCGTTGATTGCCTGCTCACGTTCGGCCAGGCGGTCGATGCTCTCGGCAACGCTCATGGCTCGCTCCTTCCCGGGAATTGCCGCCAGTTTACGAGGCCGCGCGGGACCGCTTCAAGCGACCCGGTGCGGTGTGGCGGGCGCAGTGTATGCTCCCGCTCAAGCAAGGAACCGGGAGCCGACCATGCCGCAGATCACCGAACACGTCGTCCGCACCGCGCGGCACACCACCTTCTACCTGGCCGCCGGTCCGGAGGATGGGCCGCTGGTGATCTTCGTGCACGGCTGGCCGGAACTCAGCTTGAGCTGGCGGCATCAGTTGCCGGTGCTGGCGGCGCTGGGCTTCCGGGCCGTGGCGCCGGACATGCGCGGCTACGGCCGGTCGTCGGTCTACGACACGCACGAGGCCTATGCGCTGGAGCACAGCGTCGCCGACATGTTGGAACTGCTCGACGCGCTGGGTCGCGACAAGGCGGTGTGGGTCGGGCACGACTGGGGCAGCCCGGTGGTCTGGTCGCTGGCCCGCCACCACCCCGACCGCTGCGTCGGCGTCGCCAACCTTTGCATTCCCTACGGCCTGGAGCGCGGGCTGGAGCATGTCCTGACGCTGGCCGACCGCGAGCTCTACCCGGAGGACAAGTTCCCCTACGCGCAGTGGGAGTACATGCGCTTCTACGAGGAGAACTTCGACAAGGCCTGCGCGACCTTCGACGCCAATCCCTACAACGTGGTCAAGGCGCTGTTCCGCAAGGGCGACCCGGCCGGCAAGGGCAACCCGGCGATGACCGCCTTCGTGCGGCAGACCGGCGGCTGGTTCGGCGGCGCCGACGCGGCGCCGGACATCCCGCGCGACGCTGACGTGGTCACCGAGTCCGACCTGCGGCGCTATGCCGAGGGGCTGATCCGCAACGGCTTCTTCGGGCCGGACTCCTGGTACATGAACCATCAGGCGAACGCGGCCTATTCCGAGCGCGCGGGCGGCGACGGTCGCCTGGAGATGCCGGTGCTGTTCCTGGCTGCGGCTTACGACTACGTCTGCGAGACCATCGATTCACGGCTGGCCGAGCCGATGCGGGAATTGTGCAGCGACCTGACCGAGCAGGTGGTGCCGAGCGGTCACTGGATGGCGCAGGAACGCCCGGTCGAGGTCAACGGCGCGCTTGCCCGCTGGCTCGCGCTCAAGTGTCCGGACTGGTGGCCGCGCTAGCGCCCTAGCTCACCACCGACAGGCGCGGCCGGCGGTCATCCTTGCCGCTCAGGCGATCCGCGGGGAAGTGCAGGCTGACCCGGGTGCCGACGCCGACCTCGCTCTGGATGTCGAGCCGGCCGTCGTGCAGCTCGATCAGCGACTTCACGATCGGCAGGCCGAGGCCGGTGCCCTCGAAGCGGCGGTCGAGCGAGGCGTCGATCTGCTCGAACGGCCGCATGGCGCGTTGGATGTCCTCCGGCGACATGCCGATGCCGGTGTCGGCGACGGTGAGCACCAGCTCGCCGTCCGTGGTGATCGCGCACTCCACCGTGACCTGGCCGCCGTGCGGCGTGAACTTCACCGCGTTGGACAGCAGGTTGATCAGCAGCTGCTTCACCCGGCGCTCGTCGGCCCACAGCGGCGGCAGGTCGTCGGGGATGCGGTTCAGCACGCGCACGGAGCCGGCGGCCGCGCGTTCCTCGATCAGGCGCAGGCACGAGGCGACACACTTCGGCAGCAACACCGGCGATTCGGCGAGGTCGAGCTTGCCGGCCTCCGCCTTCGACATGTCGAGGATGTCGTTGATCAGTTCCAGCAGGTGCAGGCCGGAGGCGTTGATGTCGCCCGCGTAGTCCTTGTACTCGCGCACGCCGACCGGACCGAACATCTCCTTGCGGATGATCTCGGAGAAGCCGATCACCGCGTTCAGCGGCGTGCGCAGCTCGTGGCTCATGTTGGCGAGGAACTCGGTCTTCGCCCGGCTCGCCATCTCGGCGGCTTCCTTGGCCTCCTGCAGCGCCTGCTCGGCCTGCTTGCGCTCGGAGATCTCGCCGATCGAGCCGGCCATGCGGTAGGGCTGGCCGGTGCCGTCGCGCAGCGCCAGGCCGCGGTCGACCGCCCAGCGGTATTCGTCGTCGTCGCCCAGCACACGGTATTCGCACCGGAACAAGGTGCTGGCGCCCTGCAAGTGGTCGTCCAGGTGCTGTTCGTAGGCGGCGCGGTCATCGGGGTGAATACGGCTCTGCCACAGCGTGGCGGAGACAAGTCCGTCCTGCGTTGGCAGGTGGAAGAGTTCGGCGATGCGCGGCGACAGGTTGCGCTCGTCGGTCAGCAGGTTCCATTCCCACAGGGCTTCGTTGGCGGCGTGCATCGCGAGGCTGAAGCGTTCGCGGGTTTCCTGCGCGATGCGTTCGCGCCGGCGCTGCTCGCTCAGATCGACCAGCAGGACCAGCTTGCCGCCATCGTCCAGCGGCCGCCGCAGGGTCCGTATCAGCCGGCCGCCATCGAGCGCGTGCTCGCCGTCCTCCGCGGTCTGCGGGTCGAGCCCAAGCGCTCCGGCGGTGGCATACAATTCACGGAAGGCGCTGTTGGTGTGGGCGGCGACACCCGCTGCGCTGTAGATGGCGGCAGCGCACGGCAGTTCGTCGATGGCGTCCAGCAGCGCGGCCCGTGCCGCGGCGCGCCCAGATGCCTCGGATGCATGTGCCGTGGTGGCCAGGTTCGCGCGCTCGGTGCGTCGTCGTGTCCAGGCCCAGCCGATGACGCCAGCGACCGACGCTCCCAGTGCGGCCAGAATTAACCATTCGCCCTGGCGCAAGGCCACGACGGCGGCAACCGCGAGGCCGAGCCCGGCAAGCGTCATCGCCAGGGCGCCGAAGTTGTCGATACGTCCTTTGGAATCAGCAGCTTGGGCGTCGCGTGCGGTCATAGATCGCGACCTCGAAAAGTCATCGTAGCCCCCGCTGCTGCGTTCTGCGCCGGCGCATTTTCTGCGCCTTTGCCGGTATCGTCGGCCAGAATTGCAAACGAAAGGTTAACGCTGATGCAGGGCCGCGTTAACGCTTTGGCAATCGGGGGCCAACACACTCGTTCACTCGGGAAGCTTCTGGGCGGAAAGTGTGGCTTTGACACCGCAGCACCTGCGAAATCTGGCTTCGATTGTGGCGCCGGTGGCGCCGGATACGCCGTGTGGCGTCGTTCTCGAGCGTCTCGATGCGAGTCCGTCGTTGAAGCCGATTCCGGTCGTCGCCGGTGGCCGCCCGATCGGGCTCGTCGCGCGCGAGGGCTTTCTGGCCGGCTACGATTCCGGCCGCGCCGAGGCGCCCGTCACCGATCTGATGGACCATGCGCCGCTGATCGTCGATGTCAGCGAAAGCATTGCGGCTGTGCACGGCCGGATCGTCAGCGAGCATGCAAGCGCCCTGAGCAACGGATTCATCGTCGTCGAGGATGCCGCGTATGTCGGTGTTTGTTCGCCGCTCGATCTGCTGCGGGCGACGGCCGGCGAGCTCACCTCACACGCCAGTGCCCTGGACCGGGCGCGTCGCGAGGCCGACCGGGCCAGCCGCGCCAAGTCGCAGTTCCTCGCCAACATGAGCCACGAGCTGCGGACGCCGCTCAACGCCATCATCGGCTTCTCCGAGATCATTCGCGATCAGACCTTCGGGCCGGTCGGCAGCCCGCAGTACCGCGAGTATGCGCGTGACATCCACGTGTCGGGCGCGCATCTGCTGGATCTGGTGAACGACATTCTCGACCTCTCCAAGGTCGAGGCCGGCGCGATCGAGCTCTACGACGAATTGCTCGACATCGCAGACATGATCGACAGCTCGCTGATGCTGGTCCGGCAGATCGCGGATCGTGGCGGTGTCGAACTCGCGGTCGATCTGGCGCGCACGCTGCCGGCGGTGAACGGCGATGCCCGCAAGATCAAGCAAGTGCTGGTCAACCTGCTGTCGAACGCGGTGAAGTTCACGCCCGAAGGCGGCGAGGTCCGGATCGCCGTCGCGGTCGGCGAGCAACTCGCCATCTCCGTCGTCGATACCGGCATCGGCATGGCGCCGGACGAGATCCCGCTCGCACTGACGCCGTTCAAGCGGATCGACGGCGAGCTGAACCGGTCGGTGCAGGGCACCGGCCTAGGCCTGCCGCTGTCGAAGGCGCTGGTCGAGGCGCATGGCGGGACGCTGACGCTGGCCAGCGCACGCGGGCGCGGTACCACGGTGACCGTGACGCTGCCGCCGCACCGGCTCCTGTGGGCCGGCGACACGGCGATCGAGCAGGCCGGCTAGCGGCGACCGCCGGCGAGCTTCTCCGCTTCGGGCAGGCCGCGCAGTCGCGCCATCGCCCAGATT
>CAZVLI010000029.1:2604-12931 GCA_964627965.1 uncultured Rhodospirillales bacterium | reverse complement strand
GTCGCCGAGACCCTGGTCGGCGCCGCCGTCGGCCGGCGCGACCGCGTCCTGCTCGACCTCGCGGTTCGCCGCAGCGGGCTGTGGGCGCTCGCCTGCGCCGTCGCCTTCAGCCTCGCCTTCCTGGCCGCGTGGCCCTGGATCGTGGCGGTGATGACCGGCGTGGAAAGCGTGCGCGAGGCGGCGACCGGCTACGTCGCCTGGGCGGTGGCGGCGCCGATCGTTGCGGTCACCAGCTTCCAGCTCGACGGCATGTTCCTGGGCGCGACGCGCACCCGGGACATGCGCAACATGATGATCCTGTCTTTCGCCGCCTTCCTGGCGGTGCTGCACGCCGCGCCGCTGGTCATCGGCAACCACGGCCTGTGGCTGGCGCTCATGGTGTTCTTCACCCTGCGCGCCGCCACGCTGGCCTGGAAATACCCGGCACTGGCGAGATCGGTCGGTTGAGCGGCGCCTAGCGGAACAAATCAGTACAACGCGGTGGTCATGCCCCCGTCGACCACCAGCAGGTGCCCGTTGACGTAGGACGCGGCGTCGGAGGCCAGGAACACCGCCGCGCCCGCCATGTCGTCGGAATGGCCCCAGCGTCCGACCGGCGTGCGGCTCTTGACCATCGCGTCGAACGCCTCGTTGTTGATCAACGCCTCGTTGAAATCGGTGTCGATATAGCCAGGCGCGATGGCGTTCACGGTGATCCCGGTCGATCCGAGCTCGGTCGCCAGCGCTTTGGTCAGGCCGTTCATGGCGTGCTTGGTCGAGACATATGCCGGAATGGTCGGCCGCGAACTGACGGAATGGATCGAGGCGGTGTTGATAATCCGGCCCCAGCCACGCGGACGCATGTCGCCGGCCGCCGCCTGGCACAGCAGGAAAGTGGCGTTCAGGTTGACCTCGACCACCTTGCGCCAATCCGCCTCAGAGTGCTCGGCCAGTTCGGAGCGGTGAATCGCGCCGGCATTGTTGATCAGGATGTCGACCTTCCCAGCCTTGGCGATCACCGCCGGGACCAGCGCCCGGGTGTTCTCCGGCTCGGCGAGGTCGCCCCAGACCGCCATCGCCTTCAGGCCCGACGCCCGCAGTTCCTCTGCCCGCGCCTCGGCATCGGCCTCGCCGCGGCCGTGCAGCACCGCCGTGGCGCCCTGTTCGGCCAGCGCCTGCGCCATTGCCAGACCGATACCCCGGGTTGACCCGGTTACCAGGGCGACGCGGCCCTCCGCACTGAATGAAACGGTCATCTCCGCCCCTTGTTGTCACATCCACGGCCGGCAGGATATGGCAACCTCACAACCGTGTCATAATGCGATCGGATCGGCGCGCCGCATCGTATATGTGGCGAGGCGGATGACAGCACACGAGGTGGACGATGAGAGTTTTCGCGCATCTGGCCGTGGCGGCGATGCTGGCCATGACGACGGTGCCTGCGGTTGGCCCGGCCCTGGCGGCCGGTTCTGGCGGTGGCGGCAGCGATTCCAGCGCCAGCAGCACACCGGCGGACCCGAACTGGGACGCGGCCAAGAACGCCATTGCCGCCAAGGACTACGACACCGCCATGCCGCTGCTGAAGCAGGTGGTTGCCAAGGATCCGTCCAACGCCGACGCCTTCAACTACCTCGGCTACACGCACGGCCGCGCCGGTATGCACGATGACGCCATCGGCTACTACCAGAAGGCGCTGGCGTTGAACCCGGAACATCGCGGCGCCAACGAGTACCTGGGTGAGCTGTACCTGAAGCTCGGCGACCTGCCGAAGGCCAAGGAGCGGCTGGCCGTGCTCGACAGTGCCTGTTTCTTCGGCTGCACCGAGTACGACATGCTGAAGAAGGCGGTCGCCGACTACGAGTCCTCGGGCAGCTACACCAGCCGCAAGGGCCTGTAGCGGCGCGGAAAACAGCCGCCCCTTAACCTTCTGCTTACCATCCGGCGCCACCATGGCAGCGAGAGATCGCTTCTGAAAGGTGCGCGCCCGTGGTCAAGGCTACGCTGAGAGCCATCGGTACCAATTCCCGCCGCCGCGACCGACGGCTGCAGGAACCGCCGCTGATGGTGGCGGTGGGCGGCCTGCGTTTCCCGACCGTGGACTGGAGCCTGGGCGGCTTTCGCATCACCGGCTATCGCGGCGACGCCAAGATCGGCGAACAGGTCGCGATCTCCGCCTTCGGCGAACTGGCCGGTCGCCTGCTCGGCGGCACCGCGATCGCGACGGTCGTACGCCGCAACGATCCGGCACGCGAACTCGCCGCCGCGTTCGCCGAGTTCCGCGGCGACACCTGGGATCAGCTCGAACAGCTCTCCGTGCGCCGCGTCCGCCGCGCCTGAACCAACGTCACGACCCGTTGCTCGACCAGCACGTCGACGCCCTGCCTGAACCTGCCCGGATGATAGCGGCCGCCCGACGTGGATGGCCCGGACAAGCCGGGCCATGACGGAACTTATTGATTTCCGACCCAAACCGTCATGCCCCGGCTTGTCCGGGGTATCCACGTCCCGTCACCCGCGTTGCCGTCGAAGGCGCCGCGACGGCTCATCCGAGACAGCTACAAGATTTCCAGCACCTGCTCCGGCGGGCGGCCCAGCGCCGCCTTGTCGCCGTTGACCACGATCGGCCGCTCGATCAGCTTCGGCGTCTCGACCATGGCGGCGATCAGCGCCGCATCGTCGCTCACCTGCGCCAGGCCGGCGGCCTTGTACTCCTGCTCCTTGGTGCGCATCAGCTCGCGCGGCTTCAGGCCCAGCATGCCGAGCAGCGTCGCCAGCGTCTTCGCGTCCGGCGGCGTCTTCAGGTACTCGACGATCTCCGGCTCCACACCATTGTCGCGCAGGAGCTGCAGCGTCTGCCGGGACTTGCTGCATTTCGGGTTGTGATAGATGGTGACGGCCATCCGAACTGCCTCGCCTGTCAGTAACGTTCCCGCCGCATTCTACGTGAGCCCGCGATGACGCCAATGCCCGACGGCTTCGAACCGTCGCCGGACCCCAGCGAATTCAACGAACTGGTCGGCCCGATCTACCAGAAGGTCGAGGGCGACCGGCTGATCCTCGGCCTGCAATGCCTGCCGAAACACGCCAACAAGCGCGGCATCGTGCACGGCGGCATGCTGATGACCTTCGCCGACACCGGCTGCGGCCGCGCCGCGCGCCAGAAACTGGGACCGGACAGCGGCATCACCGCCACGGTCGGGCTGAACACCGAGTTCCTGGCCCCGGCCCGGCCCGGCGACTGGATCGAATGCCACGCCGAGGTGGTGCGCGCCACCCGCACCCTGGTCTTCGTCGACGCCGTGGTGAAGCGCGACGGCGCCAACCTGCTCGCCGTGAACGGCGTCTGGCACCGGCGCGTGCGCGGCGGCTAGGCCCGCCGTTTCACGAATCGCGGCGGCGCCGACAGGTCGCCGAACTGGCCCGGGCGCTTCTCCATCTGCGCCGCGATGGCCTCCTTGAGGTCGTCGGAGATCAGCATCGCCGCGTTCCAGGTCGCCACGTAGTTGAGCCCATCGGCGACGGAATGGTCGCGGGCGTAGGTCAGCATTTCCTTGGTGCCGCTGACCGCCAGCGGCGACTTCGCCGCGATCTCGGCGGCGATCTTCATCACCTCGGCCAGCATGGCGTCGCGATCCGCGAAGGTGCGCGTGACCAGACCGCATTCGGCCGCCTCCGCCGCCGGCATGCGCCGCCCGGTGAAGGCCAGCTCGCGGACCAGCCCGGCCGGCATCAGGTGCGGCAGACGTTGCAGCGTGCCGACGTCGGCGACGATGCCGATGTTGATCTCGTGGATCGAGAAGAACGCGTCCTCGGTGGCGTAGCGCACGTCGCAGGCGCTGATCAGGTCGATGCCGCCGCCGATGCAGGCGCCGTGGATGGCCGCCAGAACCGGCACGCGGCAACGCTCGATCACCGAGAAAGTTTCCTGCATTTCAAGCACTTGCCGGCGCAAGCGCTCGCGCCGCCGGCCCTCGTCGGCATCTTCCGACACGATGTTGCCGAACTCGGTCAGGTCCAAGCCGGAGGTGAAATGCTTGCCCTCGGCCGCCAGCACGACGACGCGGGCCTCCGGCGTGTCGTCGACCTCGGTGAAGACGTCGACCATTTCCTGCCAGAAGGCACGGTTCATCGCGTTCAGCGCGTCCGGCCGGGCCAGGGTCACGGTGGCGATGCCGTCGGCCACCTCCAGCTTCAGGGTCTCGCGCGCCATCGCCGCCTCCTTGTCCATGTCGCTCCGGCATGTCTAGCATGCTCGGGGGAGACGTTGCAGCGATGGCTCGCGAGACCGAACAACTACCGCTGCCGGTGATGAGCCCGGGGACGCGGCGCACGCTGACCGTGCATCGCTACGGTGCCACCTCGGCGCGTCCGAAGGCCTACCTGCACGCCGGCCTGCACGCCGATGAGTTGCCTGGCATGGTGGTGTTGCAGCGCCTGATCGAGCGGCTGGACGAAGCCGACGCGGCGGGCGAGATCGCGGGCCAGATCGTCGTCGTGCCCTACGCCAACCCGATCGGCCTGGCGCAACGCGACCGCGACCAGCACCAGGGTCGCTACGACTTCGCCAGCGGCGCCAACTTCAACCGCAACTTCGCCGACGTCTCGGAAGAGGTCGTCGCGCAGCTTCGCGACCGCCTTTCACCAGATCCGGCGGTGAACGTCCCGATGATCCGCACCGCGCTGACCGAAGCGGTGGCCGAGCGCCCGGCGGTCGGCGACGTCGACTGGCTGCGCCGGGCGCTGCTGGCGCTGGCGATCGACGCCGACATCGTGCTCGACCTGCACTGCGACTCCGAATCCGTGGTGCATCTCTTCCTGGGCGAGGAACTGTGGCCGGCAGGCGCCGACCTCGCCGCCGAGTTGCAGGCCGAAGCCGTGCTCGTGGCCAATGATTCCGGTACCGGACCGTTCGACGAGGCCTGTTCGATGCCGTGGTGGCGGCTGCGCCAGGCCTATGGCGACGCGGTCCCCGCCGCGTGCCTGTCGGCCACGGTCGAACTGCGCGGCGAGGCCGACGTCGGCGGTGCCTGGGCGACGCAGGACGCCAAGGCGCTCTTCCGCTTCCTGCAACGCCGAGGCGTCATCGCTGGCTCACCCGGGCCGCTGCCGAAGCCAATCTGCGACGCGACGCCGCTTTCCGGCGCGGAAATGATCAAGGCACCGCTGGCCGGCATCGTCGACTACCGCGCCCTGCCCGGCGCCCAGGTCAAGGCCGGCCAGGTCGTCGCCGAGATCGTCGATCCCGCCGCGATCGAGCCGCGCCAGGGCCGCACCCAGGTGACCAGCCAGACCGACGGCGTGCTCTACGGCCGCATGGCCCGCCGCCTGGTGCGGCCGGGCGAGACCATCTGCAAGATCGCCGGCGCCACGCCAAGGCCGGAACGCGCCGGCAAGCTTCTAGAAGACTAGGGCTCGTCTTCATGCCACCCATCAGGCGTCATTTCCGCGCAGGCGGGAATCCAGGCAACGTTGAAATCCGGCACGCGCTGTTGCCGAATACGCATCGACATCTGGCTCGCTGCCTGCGCCACCACGTCACCGCGTGAGTTCGCCACGACGGCCGGTCTGGATTCCGGCCTGCGCGGGAATGACAAATTGAGAGTGAGGAGAAACCGATGGCCGTGACGTACGAGTCGTTGAAGGCACTGGTCGGACCGGTGCGCGAGTACAGCTACGACAGCCGCGACACCATGCTCTACGCGCTCGGCATCGGCGTCGGCGCCGACGCCACCGACCGGCGCCAGCTCGCCTTCTGCTACGAGAAGGACCTGAAGGTGATGCCGTCGATGGCGACGGTGATCGCCTGGGACGACACGCTGCTGTTCGAGTCGGGCCTGGACATCGTGAAGATCGTGCACGGCGAGCAGCGCCTGAAGCTGGAACGCCCGCTGCCGGTTGCCGCCGACCTCACCAGCCAGGTCCGTGTGCTGGAGGTGTTCGACAAGGGCGAGGGCCGCGGCTGCGTGATCATGACGCGGCAGGAGATCACCGAAGTCGGCAAGGGCCTGCTGGCCACGCTCGACTCGGTGGCCTTCGCCCGCGGCGATGGCGGCGTCGGCGGCCCTGGCGGCTCGCCGGAAGCCTTGCCGCCGGTGCCCGAACGCGCGCCCGACAAGGTCATGTCCGCGAAGACGCAGGACAACCAGGCGCTGTTCTATCGCCTGTGCGGCGACCGCAATCCGCTGCACTGCGACCTCGACATCGCCGAGGCGGCCGGTTTCCCGCGTCCGATCCTGCATGGCCTGTGCACCTGGGGTCACGCGGCGCACGCGGTGATGCGCGAGTGCCTGGACTATGGCGTCGACGACGTGCGCACCATCGCCGCGCGTTTCACCGCACCGGTGTTCCCCGGCGAGACCATCCGCACCGAGATGTGGAACGGCGACGCCGGCGTCCACTTCCGCGCCTTCGTCGAGGAACGCGACCTCAAGGTGCTCGACTATGGGCTTGTAACCTCGTGAGCGCGCAACAGCACGCTCACACCTATGGACGGGCCGTGTCCTGCTGGGCACGGCCATGACGGTCACGCTCAACGACATCCAAGCTGCCGCCACCCGTATCGAGGGCTACGTCCGCCGCACGCCGATCCTGCGCACGGAGGGCCTGCGCCAGCCCTTCACCGAGGCCGAGCTGATCCTGAAACTGGAGCAGCTGCAGGTCACCGGTTCGTTCAAGGCGCGCGGCGCTTCGTCGAAGCTGACCTCGCTGGACGACGCCGCCGTGAAGCGTGGGTTGATCACCGCGTCGGGCGGCAATCACGGGCTGGGCGTCGCCTATGCCGGCTGGCGCGCCGGCGTGCCGACCGTCATCTACCTGCCCGGCAACACGCCGCCGGTGAAGGCGGAGAAGCTGCGCGAGTGGGGCGCGCGGGTCGAGATGCACGGCGACGTCTGGGACGACGCCAACGCCGAGGCCTTGCAGGTCGCCGAGCGCGACGGCCTGACCTACGTGCATCCCTTCGCCGACCCGGCGGTGATCGCCGGCCAGGGCACCATCGCGCTGGAGCTCGACGCCGACCTCGACAGGCTCGATACCTTGCTCGTCTCCATCGGCGGCGGCGGCCTGATGGCCGGCGTCGCCACCGGCATCAAGGCGCTGCGCCCGGACGTGAAGGTCATCGGCGTGGAACCGATCGGCGCGCCGACGCTGTATCAGAGCCTGCTCGCCGGCCGGCCGGTGATGCTGGAAGCGATCGAGACCCGCGCCAATACGCTGGCCCCGCGCCAGTCGGAGAAGCTCAACGTCGACCTGATCTCGGCCGCCGTCGACCACATCGTGCTGGTCGACGACGACGCTATGCGCGACGCCGCCAGATGGCTGTGGTCGGAATGCGCCATCGCCGCCGAGCTCAGCGGCGCCGCGTCGGTCGCCGCGCTGAAAGCCGGCGCCTACGACGCACAGAAAGGCGAAACCGTCTGCGCCCTGGTCTGCGGCGCCGGCACCGACGGGATAAGCGGCTAGAACCGCACCACGGGAGGAACGGACATGAGCGCGACGACGGATCGGGTGCTGCTGATCGGCAGCGTGCCGCTGGACACCAACGAGGAGGTGTTCCGCCAGGTCGGCGGCGCGCTCGCCCCGTACATCTCCCGAATCCCCGACGGCGAGACCGGTGAGCGCTGGATGTGGGTGCGGTTCCAGCAGGACATGCTGAAAGCCAGCGGCTACATGGAAGAGGACCCGGACGCGCCGCCGCTGCAGTGGGTGCAGTGGGACGGCAAGCTACTGCGCGAGATCCCCGGTCTGCGCTTCAAGCCCGGCGTCGACCCCGATGCCGTCAACTTCGAGACCACCTACGACACCGCCGCGATCGAGTCCTATGCGGTGTTCAAGCGCCTGCGCGACGAGGGCGCCCTGCCGGCGCACATCAAGTTTCAGGTCTGCTTGGCGACGCCGTGGGCCACCGGCTGGCTGTTCGTCAGCCCGAACGCGCGCGACGCGTATATGCCGGTCTACGAGCGCGCGGTGCTGAAGGCGCTGGCCAACATCTGCGCCGCGATCCCGGCCGAGGACCTGGCGATCCAGTGGGACGTATGCCAGGAGGTGCTGGTCTTCGAGGACTACTTCGATGGCCGCCCGGAAGACTACAAGCAACAGGCCTACGCGCTACACGGGCGGCTCGGCGACGCGGTGCCGGCCGGCGTCGAGTGCGGCTTCCACCTCTGCTACGGCTCGCCGAAGGACGAACACCTGGTGCAGCCGAAAGACGCCGGCATCCTGGTGGAGATGATGAACGGCATCGGCGACGCGGTGACGCGCCCGCTCGACTTCCTGCACATACCCGTGCCCAGGGACCGCACCGACGACGCCTTCTTCGCACCGCTGGCGGACTGGCGGCGCCGGCCGGAGACGCGGCTCTACATCGGCTTGATCCACCACGATGACGCGGCCGGCGACGACAAGCGCATCGCCGCCGCGCGCCGCTACGTCGACGGCTTCGGCGTCGGCAGCGAATGCGGCTGGGGCCGTGGCGACCCTGGCCGGCTGCCCGGCCTGCTGGAGGCGCATCGCCGGGCGGCGTCGGCCTTCTAGCGCTGGGCGGCGGCCTAATCGGCCGCGGATTGCAGTACCTGCGTGATGGCGCCGCCCGTCATCCACTCGTTGTTGTTGCAACTCCGGACGAGCGAGTCGACGTCCTCGGCCGGCAGGGCGCAGAGCTTGTCGGCAATCGCCTGCAGGCGACCGTCCATCACGCTCTGCGGGTCGTGCAACGCGGCGACGTAGAGCAGCCCGCGCAGATTGTTGAGCCGGTCGTGGTCGCTGTCGGCGCCGGTGGCTCGGAAGGCCGGCAGCTGCATCAGCGCCGTGACCGCTTCCTGGTACGGCTCGCGATCCTTCTTCGCCACTTGAACCCCATGAAGCCGGGAAAGCGGCCCAGCGAAGTTCTTCGCCAGGTGGTCGGCCTCCGGCCCGGTCAGCGCGCCCGAATTGTGCGACAGCTTGACGAACTTTCGGACGTTGCGATCTTTGTGCCGCACCGTCGGCGCGCGCGACGCATCGCTCGCGTCGCGGTCCCAGCGCGGCAGGTCCGGCGGCCCTTTCGTTCGCGACACCTTGGCGCGACCATGCTCGGGTCGTTCCGGATGCTGGTCGCGCCGCATCACGAACGTCGCATAGTGCTGGCGTTCCTGGTCGATCGGAATGAACGGCGCGCCGGTCTTTTCGGCGTTCTTAAGGTCGTTGGCGAACGCCGCGCTCGGCTTCACGCCGGCGTGCACCAGGTCGCGTGACGATTTCAGCACCTTGGAGAATTCGGCGCCGGTGCCGTCCGCCCGCGCCTTCGCATTCGCGCTGGCGAGGCCCTGCTTCAGCTTCGCCGCTGCGTCGTAGCCTTCGAGAACCAATGTCGCGGCCACCAGCTGGCGCATCACGGCCCGGTCGCCCGCATTCTTGAAGCCGTCGCGCTTGCGGAAGCTCAGCAGCTTGTTGTTGGCCGCGGCCATCACGTCGTGCTGGAGGTTCGCGTTGGCGCGCGACAGCAGCTTCGGCGGCAGTCCGCTCAGCGTCTGCGCCAGCTTCTCCGGCTTCGCCGAGCTGTGCATCTCCGGCAGGTACTTCTCGAACAGCAGCAGGTTCTTCATGCGCAGCTGCGCGGTCTTCAGGTCCGAATGAGACGCCACGCCGGCGCGGTCGCCACGCGGCAGCAGCCGGCCAAGCAGATGACCGCAGGCCCGTGCGAAGCGGGAGCGGCTGGCGGTGAACTTGCGCACAAGCCGCGTCGCGCCGTTGTTGGCCCGCGACGTCGTCAGCTTCGAAATGACGGCCTTCGAGGTGCGGTTGGCGGCGCTCTTGCGGGCGTCCCAGTTGCTCAGCGTCGCGCGCAACCCATCGGGCGAGACCGACAGCGGTGTCTGCCCAATCCGCGGCTTGTCGCCCACGGTGTTGAGCGTGTTGACGTTGAGGGTGACGTTCCCGCCGACGCCTTGCACTGGCATGTCGCGCCTCCGCCCTGCCCTCAGACCTTGATCAGGCCAGCGATCTGGTCGCGCGCGGCCTCGTCCGGCCCGGCGTCGTCCGCCAGCCGCTCGCCGCGCACCAGGTGCTCGCGCATCTCGTCGGCCAGCGGCACCATCAGCGTCATCCGCTGCCACAAGGCCGCGGCGTCGAGCGCGCTGGCCTCGACCGCGCCGCGCAGGACCATCATGTCGTGGCCCGGCGCCAAGCACAGACAAGTGCCGCCGGTCAGCGCCAGGTCGTCGTTGATCGTCATCGCCTCGCGCAGCAGCGCCCCGGCCGCCGCGTCGTCGGCCGGCACCGGCGCGATCGGCAGGCTGACCACCACCATGCCGGCCTCGTCGACCGCCGTGACCACGATCTCGTCGCCGAGATCGGTCTCGACCTGGCACTC
>CAZVLI010000029.1:0-2587 GCA_964627965.1 uncultured Rhodospirillales bacterium | reverse complement strand
AAGCTCTTCGCCGATCTCGCGCCCGATCTCGCCGAGCAGGGATTGAAGCTTTTCGGTTGCCGTCATCCGCGAATTCCGTCCGCCGCGACGCGGTGGCGCCGCCCTCAACCCATCTTGGGGCGCCGGGCCAGCGTTGTCGGACGGATTCCGGACGTCGACGCGGGATGCGTCAGCCGGGCAGCTTCTCGAAAGCTGGAATGCCCTCTGGGACCACGTGGAAGGGCTGCTTGTCGCAGGTGAAGATCGCGGCCTTCGCCTGGAAGATCGACGGATCGTCCAGGGTACCGACCTTCAGGATCATCGAGTCCGGCCGGCGCAGCGTCTTGGTGCCGATCGCGGTGCCGCAGTTGCCGCAGAACAGCCGCGTCACCGGTGCCTCGATATCTGTGCGCGTGAAGCTCTTGGGCTCGCCCTTGGTGAAGCGGAACCCGTCGGCCGGCACGATCACGATGACGTTCGGGTTGCCGCCGGTGATGTACTGGCACTCGCGGCAATGGCACTGCAGCGCCCCCTGCAGGTCGCCTGTCGACTCGTACCGGATTTCGCCGCAGTAGCAGCCGCCCTCGATCTTCATGTCGCGCTCCCTGGTTCCCGTCGAGGCATGATGACCGATCGGACGCCGATTAGAAACGGCCGGGAGACATGTGCCGGCGCTACATGCCGGGTTGTTCCGGGATCTGATCGACCGGCGCATCCTTCATCTTGTCGAAGATGAAGGCTTCGGCCTCGGCCATGCTCGACGTCGATATCAGTTCGCCTTCCATGCCGCTGTACTCAACGATCATCGAGGCGAGACTGACGACGGCGGCATAGCCCACGTCCGGCGTCACCGTTGCGCCGTAAAACGCGACAATGCCGGCCTTGCGCAGAAGCTCGCCGAAGAACTTCATGTCGTCGAAGGTGAAGTCGTTCTCGTGTCCGGCCGAATTGTCGAGGATGCAGAAATAGCTGCCCGTATCCGTCAGCGCGAGCGTTCTACGGTAGAGCGGAATCCGCTCCGCCCGCGAGATCGGCCCCACGACCTGGATACGATGAAGAACATGGGGACCGTGACGGTACGATACGAAATCGTAGCCAGGGATCCTGCCCTGGCCGACCAGCTCAGCCGCCATCGGCCGAACCCGCACAAGCCGATAGGACAGGCGCTTGCCCCAGATTGGCGATCACCAACATGGGGAAACTGTACCAGACGGCCGAAGGCCCTCGGAAGCCATTGCGGGCGGTCGCGTCCCTCGGCAACGCGTGTTGCTTGCCCGGCCTCGCACCACCGCCGATACTTCACGCACCGGTGAATAGGACCGCCCGCACCGAACGAGGCGGCCGGCGCCGGCCAGGGAGGTACCGTCATGACCGAGCCGCTGTGGCAGAAGTCCTATCCGCCCGGCGTGAGCTGGCAGTTTTCGTTCGAGCCGCGGCACGTCTGCACGCTGCTGGACGAAGCCACGCAGCGCTGGCCGAAGAACATCTATCTCGACTTCATGGACAAGCGCCTGAACTACGAACAGGTGCACGACCTCGTCGACCGCGCGACCAAGGGGCTGCAGGCGCTCGGCGTCGGACCGGGCACGCATGTCGGCCTGTTCCTGCCGAACACACCGCACTACCCGATTCTGTTCTTCGCCATCCTGCGGGCCGGCGGCACGGTGGTGAACTACTCGCCGCTCGACGCCGCGCGCGAGATCGAGCACAAGATCGAGGACTCAAACACCGACATCATGGTCACGCTGGACCTCAAGGTCCTGTACCCGACCGTCGCCGGACTGCTCGGCAAGACCCGGCTGAAGAAGGTGATCGTCGGATCGGTCGCCGATTTCCTGCCGTTCCCGAAGAACCTGCTGTTCCCGCTGGCGCGCAAGGCCGACATCGCGCAGGTGCCGAAGGACGACCGCCATATCCGCTACACCAAGCTGATCGGCAACGACGGCCGCTACGACAAGGTGCCGGCGAGCGACCCGAACGAGACCCTGGCCGCGATCCAGTACACCGGCGGCACCACCGGGCTACCCAAGGGCGCGATGCTGACGCATGCCAACCTGGTGGCCGCGACCGAGCAGTTGCGCACCTTCACCGCGACCGAGCCGCGGGTTCTGGAGGAGGGCGTCGAGTCGACACTCACCGTCCTGCCGCTGTTCCACATCTACGCGCTGACCGTGATCCTGCTCTACGGCACCGCGACCGGCGTGAAGCTGATCCTGCATCCGCGCTTCGAGCTCGACGCCGTGATCAAGGACCTCGCCGGCAAGCGCCCGACCGTGTTCCCCGGCGTGCCGACCATGTACACCGCCATCGCCGCGCACCCCGACGCCGGCAATCTCGACCTGACGTCGCTGAAGCTGTGCAATTCAGGCGGCGCGCCGCTGCCGGTGGAGGTCGCCAACCGCTTCGAGGGACTGACCGGCTGCCAGTTGCTGGAAGGCTGGGGCATGACGGAGACCTGCGCGCCCGGCACCGGCAGCCCGATGACGGCCGTCTGCTTCCTCGTCGGGGCCTTCTGCTCCGCCGTGGCCGGCTGGATCGGCATGCGGACGGCAACCTCGGCCAACGTGCGCACCACGGAGGCGGCGAAGACTTCGCTGAGCCAGGCCCT